>DATIVB010000330.1:0-1637 GCA_035466375.1 Chondromyces sp. | reverse complement strand
GCCTGGACGATGATCCCGTTCGCGGTCGTGGGCTTGCCCGAGCCCGACTTGTCCTGGAACCAGTTGTAGAAGGTGGGCAGAGGCGCCTCGGCTCCCTGGAGCGCGCGGACCAGCACGTTGAAGAGCAGATAGTCGCGCTCGTCGTCGACGTCCATCCCGGCCATCATGAACTCGTCCTCGAAGGTCAGGCGGAGGACCTCCTTGATCCACGCGTCCTGCAGCACCCAGGCGTCGGCGCGGAAGGCCCCGAAGCGCCACTCGGCGGGCCCGCCGGCCACGAAGTGGCCGTCCCAGGCGTCGAGCATGTCGATCGCCGCGTTGCGGTTGTCCGAAGGATCGGCCGCCACCGCCGCCTTGAAGTCGTCGGCGACGAAGGACCAGGTGTTGCCGCCGCCGCCGAAGCTGTCGGTAGTGGCGATGTTCAGGGCGAGGTCGCGCACCTCCTCGTAGGTCAGGTCGTCGTTGGCGAGCAGGTACTCGTCGATCACGTGCGCGCGGTGCGCCGGCCCGAGGTAATAGCTGTAGTTGTTGGGCGCGTTGTTGTAGCTCAGGGCCGACTTGTTGTTCCAGCCGCCGTAGAAGCCCTGCGGGTTGTTGGCGTCGTGCACCCGCGGCCGGCGCTCGCCGGTCCACTCCTGCTGGCCGTTGCCGATCAAGGGGAAGCGCGGATCGACGCCGGCTGCCCGGATCGGATCGTAGCCCGACATCCAGTAGGCGATATTGCCGTCGCGGTCGGCGTAGGTGAAGTGCTGGCTGACCGGCACCTGTTCGATACCGGCGTCGAACTCGGCAATGCTCTCGGCGCGTGCGATATCCAGGAACGCGTCAATCGCCTGCGCTTCGCGTCCCCAGTGGGCGTAGGCCCACGAGACGATCACTTCCGGCGGGTTGGCCGGGTCGTAGGGGAAGGGCTCGATGATCGGCCCGTGCGGGCTGCGGAAGAGCGGGATCGTGATGTCTTCGCCGCCGCGCACCTTGATGGTCTCGAAGCGGTGGAAGCTGACGCTCTGCGGCGCCTCGAGGAAGTAGTCGACGGTGTGGGCGTGGCCGACCTGCATCGACCACGCGTGGTGCGGGGTGCGGCCGATGATCAGCATCGGGATGCCGGGAACCGTCATCCCCGAGACCTCGAGCCCGGCGCCGCGGATCGAGCCCTCCACGACGATCGAGGGGGTCTCGAAGCCCATCTGTGGCCCCGAGTACACCATCGGGTTGCCCGACGCGGTCTTGTCGCCCGACACGACCCACGCGTAGCTGCCCATTCTGACGCGGGCGTTGAGGTCCTCGAGGTTGTTGTTGATGTTCAGGGAGCGCTCCCGGAGGTTGCCTACCGCCGCGCCGAGGTCGGGCAGTGGATCCCCGTTCATGGTCGGGACGCGGATCTTCGACATTGCGGCCGACTTACCGAATGTGGGCGGAATGTAGGTCTGGGCGGCGGGGTCGTTGACCCACCGCAGATCGGTGAACATGGCCAAGTACTCCTGCGGGTAGACCGCGCCCAGGGTCTGGAACAGGACGTAGTTGTCGAGCTGGCCGAAGGTGTTCCCCGCGAAGTCGCCCTCGGGGTCGAAGAAGCGCGTCAGCGTGACGATCCAGCCGAGCACGTCGTTGACCGTCCACGGAGCCGGCAGCACCGA
>DATIVB010000329.1:0-3328 GCA_035466375.1 Chondromyces sp. | reverse complement strand
AAGGCGATGGGCTGGTACCAGAGCTCGGCCCGGATCCGGTAGGGACCCTCGGCGTCGCCGAGCGCCACCTTGTAGCGGACGCGGTCGTTTCCACCTGCGAAGTCCCGATCGTCACGGGCACCGCCCCGGACGGCGATGTCGTCGTCCGCGCTCTCCTTGTCGAAGCCCTCCGGCAGCAGGCGGTTGTCCTTGACGAAGCGGACCGCGCTCAGGAGGCCGGTGGTCACCTGCCCATCCGGGTCCTCCATGATCGCCTCGTAGATCTGGACCTCGTCGGCGCTCGAGATGTCGGCGTAGTGGGGTTCGTAGCGCGCCGGGTCGAGGTCGTTGTCGTTGCCGGCGATGGAGCCGTCGGGTCGCAGGGCTCCGGACGAGAAAACCGTCGCGCCGTTGCGGTCGGTGACCACCAGGGACACCCAGGCGCGTCGCGAGGGGTAGGCGGTGGGCAGCTTGTGCCCGGCGAGGTTGTCGAGCGCGAGCTCGAAGCGGAGGCTGCCGTCGCCACGCTCGATGCCCTCGATCCTGATGGTGGCAGCCGAGGTCTGCAGGTGCTCGACGGTGTTCCGCGCCCCGGTGTCGAGCTCCTCGGGCAGGGCCTGCGGCCGCAGCTCGTCGGCGAAGCGGCTGAAGATCCTCGGCATCAGGAAGTTGCCGCCGCGAAACACGTGGCGCGAAAATCCGCTCCGGTCCTGGCCGAGAACCCCGGTGATGGGCATGTCGGCCTCCACCACCGGCATGTGGCAGGACTGGCAGCTGCGGACGCCGCGATAGGCGCTGTGGCGCCACTCCAGGTACGGCACCTGCTCGGGCAGCTCGCCGATCACCTCGCCGTCGGGGCCGAGGGAGTGGGTGAAGAGGGTGTGGCAGGTGGCGCACAGCTCGGAGCTCTGGATGTGGTCCGCCTTCGCGGGAACGAACAGGGAGGCCGACTGCATCAGGGTCCGCCGGCCCTGGTCGACGTCGTAGGGCCCGAAGGACTGACGCTCGCCGAGCGGCGCCGCGGTGTCGATGACGAAGCCGCCGACGAAGCTCTCGCGCTCGCCGAGGCCTTCCGCGGTGATCTGGTGGCAAACGGTGCACGAGACGCCCGCGACCGCGAGCTGCGCCATCGGCGTCGCCGCCGTGCCGACCGGCAGGTAGCCGAAGACCCGGCCCTTCTCTCCCGCGGCCCTGGCGCTGTAATCCGCCATCGGCATGTGGCAGGTGGCGCACTCGTCCTCGATGGCGCTCCGGGCGGAGGGGTGATCCAGCACCTCCCGCCGCACCGCGGCCTGCCAGTACGGGTCCCGCGCCGCGTGCGCCATCATCGAAGACCGCCAGTTGCTGCCGATGGACACATCGGCGCCGAGCGGGGTGACGAGCCCGTTGTGGCAGGCCATGCACCGGTCGGCGAGCACGAAGAGCTGGTTGGGACCCGCCGGCGTCTGCGCCGCGGCGGCGCCCACGAGCAGGAACGCCGCCGTCACGGAGGTGAGTACTGTTTTTTTCATCTTCACCACCCCTCGGTGAAACCGCCGTCGAACCAGTCCCACAGGATGTAGGCGATGACGGCGGTGTGGCGGTTGTCGGTCTCGTTGACGGGGATCCGCACCCCGAGGTTGGCCATGACGTGTTGGCGGGTGTTGAGGGTGACCTGGACCTGCGGCACGATGTCCCAGAGGACCTGCTCGCCGGAGGACAGCTCGCGGGCCGCCAGCACCTCGACCATGGGCGACCAGGTGCGCCCCCAGCGGCCCTGGCTGAAGCTGCGCCCGAGGGCCAGCCGGGCGAAGGCCTCCTCGCCGGCCTGATCGCGGTCGAGCGGCAGCTCGAGGCCGGCGTGCGCCTGCAGGAAGAAGTCCGCCGGCAGGATCTGGCCGTAGGCGGCGAAGGGCTCGAACACGGTGGTGCCGCTGCCGAAGTCCCGGTCCTCGTCGCCGGTGGGCAGCAGCACCTCGGCCGCCACGCTGACGATCGAGCCCTTGACGGCGCTGTGCCAGACCGCCCGCTTGAGGCCGAGCGCCACGTCGCCGATGCCCGAGCTCCAGCCCGAGCCGCCGTCCGTGGCCTCGGGGCCGAGCTCCTGCCAAACCACCGGAATTGCGATCTCCCACTGGTTGCGGGCCCCGAAGCGCTGCTCGTAGACGATTTCGGTACCGACCGATCCCGGGCCCTCGGTGGCGACGGTGGTCACGAACACCGCCTCGTCCTCGGGATAGGCCTTGCCGGTGACCAGCGGCCGCGGCAGGTTGAGCTCGCCGCGCGGCCACGCGGGGTCGCCGCAGAAGCCGCGGATGTACTCCACCGTCCGCTCGAGCTCGTCGACCGACAAGGCGTCGCCGAAGGCGGGCATCAGCTCCGAGAAGCCGCGCACGGGACCTCCCCCGTGGCTCACCGCCACCCAGTCGGCGTCGGGCTCCCGATTGGCGAAGTCGCAGTCCGAGAAGTCGGGCAAGGGCAGGTCGAAGGCGACGCGACTCTGCGGTGCGCCCCTGCCGTCGACGCCGTGACAGTTGCTGCACGCCCAACGGTAGAGCTCGCCCCCGCTGCGTTCGGCTTCGGCGAACAGGCCGCCGCTCAGGGCGGCGAGCAGCACGGGCGTCGCCGCGACCGCGGCGACCAGGGGGTGAATGGATCCTCGACGTCGGCTGCTCATGCGGTCCCCTCTCACTGCGGCGACGGCGCCGCCCGTTTCAGGATCTCCAGACGCATCATCTCGCCACACCCGCAGATCATCCTCTCAAGTGGGCGCGTCACGACGACAATTCTACCGCTGCCTCGGACCGGGAACCCGGGGGCTGCCCCGATCCGGAGGGCCGGGGGCCCCCTCGGGGACTCGGGCGCCGCAGCAGCGGCGTGGTAGCCTGAGCTCGCATCATATGAAGTCCCTGATCCACAGGCTCAATCGCGGCGACCGGGCGATCGTCAGGTGGATGGCCGAGCACGGGGTCATCGTGCTCCGGGTGAGCCTCGGCATCATCTTCCTGTGGTTCGGCGCGCTCAAGTTCGTGCCCGACCTGAGCCCCGCCGAGGACCTCGCGCAGCGCACCATCGAGACGGTCAGCTTCGGGGTCGTGCAGCCGCCCGCGTCGATCATCCTCCTCGCGACCGTCGAGTGTCTGATCGGCATCGGCCTCATCTCGGGCGTCCTGCTGCGCGCCACCCTCCTGCTGCTGTGGCTGCAGATGGCGGGCACCGTCCTGCCGCTGTTCCTCTTTCCGCAGGAGGCCTTCGTGCACGTGCCCTTCGCGCCGACGCTCGAGGGTCAGTACATCATCAAGAACCTGGTCATCATCAGCGCCAGCCTCGTCATCGGCGGGCAGACCCTGCGCGGCGGCGAGGCGGTGCC
>DATIVB010000328.1:0-12096 GCA_035466375.1 Chondromyces sp. | reverse complement strand
GGGACATCGGCGAGGACGGGGCGCGGGCCTTCGCGAAGGCCGGTTCCGAGCTGTGGGCGCGGTTCGGCTACACCACGGCCGAGGAGGGACGCTCCATGCCCGGAACCGTCCATGCGCTGCAGAAGGTGGCCGACGAGCGGGCGTTCGCCATCGACGTCGTGACCTACGTCGACGTGCTCGTCGACCGCGACTTCATCAAGGCCAACCAGAGCGACACCTACCGCAACCGCTTCCGGGTCGCCGGCGCCAAGCTGACCATCGACGGCTCGCCGCAGGGCTTCACGGCGTGGCGCGACCGGCCCTACTACGACCCGGTGGGCGACTACCCGCCGGGCTACTCGGGCTATCCGGCGGCGACGCGCGAGCAGGTGGTGGACGCAGTGAAGTGGGCCTACGCCAACAACGTGCAGATCATCACCCACGCCAACGGCGAGGCCGCCTCGGACCTCCTGATCGCAGCCCACGAGGCTGCCCTCGCCGAGCACGGGCCGACGGCCACGCGCCCGGTGCTGATCCACGGTCAGTTCCTGCGCTCGGACCAGGTAGATTCCCTCAAGCGGCTCGGCATCATGCCGTCGCTGTTTCCCATGCACACCTTCTACTGGGGCGACTGGCACCGCGAGCACACCGTCGGTCCCGAGCTCGTCGACGACATCTCGCCGACCGGCTGGTGCGTGCAGCGCGGCATCAAGTTTTCGTCGCACCACGACGCGCCGGTGGCCTTCCCGGACTCCATGCGGATCCTCGACGCCACGGTGACCCGGCGCTCGCGCTCCGGCGACATCATCGGACCGGCGCAGCGGGTCGACGTTCTCACCGCGCTCAAGGCGATGACCATCTGGCCGGCGTGGCAGCACTTCGAGGAGGACTCGAAGGGCACCATCGAGCCCGGCAAGCTCGCCGACCTCGTGATCCTGTCGGCCGACCCGACCGCGGTGGATCCGGAGACCCTCGACCAGCTGCAGGTCGTCGAGACCATCAAGGAGGGCGTTACGGTCTTCCGTCTCGCCGATGAGGGCGAACTGAGTGCCGGGCTCGCTCCGCGGGCGGACGGCCCTGGAGAGACGGCGCTCGGCCGATTCCTTGTCGCAGCGGGCCACGCAGGCGGGGGTGCATCGGCCCACGGATCGCATGCCGGATCGGGCGGGTGCGGATTCGTCGCCGAGCTCGCGGCCGCGATGACGGGAAGCAGCGGCACGGCCGTCAACTGACGGAATCGAGGTCCGGGCCGCGGGGCCGCGTTCCGAGTCAACTCTCGGGAGCGTGGCGGTTCGTCCCCGAGAGGTGGGGCGAGACCGCGCTGCGGTTCGAGGCCGACCGCTTCCCACTGCGCTGGACCCGCGGCTTCGATCGCGCCGGGGTGGTCGAGGCCGGGATCCTGAGCCTCGCTAAACCAGCGGCACCACGTATCTCATTCTTCCGTTGAGCGAGCGAGCACACCAGGTTTTGTCAGACCGCTTTGGAGGGGCCGACTCCACGAAGAGTGGGTTACTCGGAGCGCTACGGGGAACAGCGTGACACCCGGTGGACGTACTCTCAAGCAAAACAGTTCAGTCTCCGGCACCGCCGTTTTTTGAGGCCAGGTCCGCGATTGCGGTCCTGACCGCCTCGAGGAGGTCGCTGCCGAGGAACGGCTTCACCAGATAGGCGGCGGCACCGGCATCGATCGCCTCGTGCACAAGACCAGGGGTGTCGAAGGCGGTGATCACGATCAAGGGTGTCGAGCACCCATGCGTCCGCAACAGGGCGAGCAGCTCGATCCCCGACGCGCCCGGAAGCCTCAGGTCGCTGATGATGCAGCCTGCGTCGCGGGGGACGCCGGCTGCCAGCAGGGCCTCGGCGGACTCGTATGCGAGCACCGAAAACCCGGCGGCGGCCACCAGTCGCTCCATCGATTGCCGCATGCTCGCGTCATCCTCGACGATCAGCAACGTGCGGCTCGAGCTCGTCATACCCTCTCCCTCCTCCGGTACCTGGCGCCCGCCCGTTCAAGAGTCTCGTCATTTCAGAATCGTTCCAGAGAGACCCCGCCGCCATCGGGCCATGGGGCACCATGGTCTGCCCGTAGGGGCAAGGTCCGGAGCGCTCCCGTTCACGGTAGTGCGCGACTGACCCGCGCGAGCTTCCTGGAGCAGGAACAGGGCCACGGTCTGGCGCCTCAGGGTGTCCGAGAAAGAGTCCGCTAGAATTCGACCGTGTCTCACCTGAGTTTGTCGCGGTGGTACGTCGCGGTGGTGGGAGCGATACTGCTCGGCGCCATGACGGTAGGGTGGCAGGCGCGGAGATGCCACGCCGAGGCTGGTGCTGGCGACGTGATCGATCTCCTCGCCGGACTCCCAACGGCATCGATCAGTTTCCCCCGGCAGGATCCGGCCGCCACGATTCATGTCGATGACCGGGAGCTGGTGCTGCCCTTCGGCTCCTGGGTGGCCTACGAGCTCGAGCTGCCCCCGTTCGCGGCGTTGCAGGCCGAGAGGATCCGTCCCCGGGGCACCGCAACCGGTCGACTCGAGGTCCGCTGGCAGCCGGACGATGGTGAGGAGAGGCTGCTGTCGGCGGACATGGAGGCTCTCGCCGAGCCGCGGGTGTGGATCGGCAACCGGCGGACCGAGAAGGGGCGACTCCGCCTCTCTGCAACCGCCCGGCGAATCATCGAGCCATCGATTGCGTCCTTGTTCGTGCTCGAGCCCCGCGTAGTCACCGTCGATCCACCGTCAGCGGTGCGGACTTCCGCGGTGGGCGGACTGAGCCAGGACGCGCCCAACGTGATCATCTTCATCATCGACGCGTTGCGCGCCGACCATCTCGGTTGCTATGGGTCCGATCGCGGCGCGACGCCCAATCTCGATCGCTTTGCCGCCGAGGCAGTGGTCTTCACCGATGCCCAGGCCCAGTCGCCGCTCACCAACCCGGCTGTCGCCTCGATCTTCACAGGCCTGTGGCCCCAGCGCCACCAGGTCGTCGGTCTCGAGTACACCCTGCGCGCCGAGGCTGAGACCCTGGCGGAGGTGCTGGACTCGGCGGGGATCGCCACGGCCGCCATCGTCGCCAACGGCAACCTCGATGCCGGGCGCGGCTTCGCTCAGGGCTTCGACGGGTTCGAGTACATTCGGGACGCGCGGGCCGACGACTACCACGCTCGCGCCTCCGACATCAACGACGCCTTCCTCGACTGGCTCGACCGCGGCCCGGGGCAGCCTTTCTTCCTCTACGTTCACACCCTCGGGCCGCACGCCCCCTACCGGCCCCAGGAGCCGTTCCGTTCTCGCTTCGCGGGCGGTGTCGTGGATCCCGCCCTCGGCACGACGTCGTGGCAGAAGCGGATCGAGCGATCGGAGCACGCTGCCAGCGCCGAGACCGTCGCCGACGTCACCGCCCTGTACGATGCGGAGGTCGCGGAGAACGACGCGGCTTTCGGCGAGCTGGTGGACGAGCTGAGGCGGCGGGGGCTCCTCGACAAGACGGTGATCGTTGTCGCGGCCGACCACGGCGAGGAGCTCTTCGACCATGGGGGCTTCGGGCACGGCTCGACCCTCCACGCGGAGGTCCTGAACATCCCGCTCATGGTCCGCTTTCCGCGCGGGCAACCCGCGGGCCGTGTCGAAGAGGTTGTCGAGCAGGTGGACCTGATGCCCACCGTACTCGGCCTCTTCGGCTTGAAACCGGCTGCTCCGGTCCAGGGACAGAGCCTCCTCCCGCTGTGCGGAGGTCGTCGGCAGACAGGTTGGAAGAACCACGCGGTTTCGTACCTGAGGCGCGGGGACCACGTCGCCGTCGGCCTGCTCGACCCGTCCTGGAAGCTGATCCTGGCCGGGGAAGGCGGGAGGCTCGTGCCGGCCATCTTCGACCGCCGTGCCGACCGCCGTGAGCGGTGCGACCTCGCTGCCGAGAAGGGGGCGCGAACCAAGAGATTGCGGTCGAAGCTGCAGCGGATCCTCAGCCGCTCACCGGGCGGGCTCGTAGGGCGGCCGACGCCGGTCGAGCTGGATCCCGAGCGCGAGGAGCAGCTCCGGGCCCTCGGGTATCTCTGAGCTCCGGCAAATCACTCGATGATCTCGGGAGGCGAAGGTCACGGCGTTGCGAAAGCAGCGCCCCGGGACCCGAAGGGCCGTCCCGGGGCGCTCTTGGAGTTCGAAGGTGCTTTCAGGATCGTCCCTTACGGCACGGTGTCGCTGGCGGCGTCGACGAACTCGACCCGCTTTGCCTCGTAGATGGTGCAGTCGTTCCAGCCGGCGGCGTTCTCGTTGCTCTGCCGGACGACCAGGGTCACATCCTTGTTGTTCATGCTGTACAGCACGACCTGGACCTTCGGGCTGAGCAGGTTCATCACGTTGTGCATCTTGTTGTCGCCCCACGGGATTGCCGTCATCCCGCAGACCGTGCCGCTCTTGATCCAGCTCTGCGACGAGGAGTGGGGTTCGAGGGACACCCAGGTGCCGTGGTGCAGGTCGCCGACCGACGTGGCGGAGGTCTCCTTGACCATCACCACGTCGAAGGACATGTCGGAGAGGTAGCTGCCGTCGAAGCCGAAGGTGACCCTCCCGTCGAAGGACAATGGATCCGTGGAGCACCCTTCCGCGTTGCCTTCCTGCACCGAGCGCATCGCCCCGACGTGCTGACCTTCGAGATCGAACGGTGTGACACCGCAGGTGCCGGGGCAGCAGCCGTCGTGCTCGGACACGTTGTAGCTCTTGACCCGCAACGTGTAGTTCGTGAGATTGATGACGGTGTTGGCCCAGTCCTTCTTGAAGATCCAGATCCCGTTGCCGGGCTCCGTCGCCTGCGACAGGCTCGCGCTGAGCGTGAATGCGACCAACAGGATCGCGATCAGAGCGAGGCGGGTGTGGCGCGGGTCAACCATTGTGCGCGCCACCGTTCGGACGCTCGTGCGACGGTCGCGCGTGACGCTTGCGCTCATGGCTTGCCTCCTCTCCTTGCAGCGAGGTTCGTTTCTTCTCCAGGGCCTCTGCGATCTGCTCCAGCAACTCCGACTGTTCTTTGGTCAAATGCTTTTTTTCCACCAAGGCCTGGAATGCGGCTCTGTAGTTTTCGCGCTGCTCCGCGTCGAGGGAGTTGTGGATGGAAGCGAACAGCTTGTAGCCTTCCTTGGTGTTCCGCTGCAGCGTCGAGTTGATACGGTTCCCCGCGCGGTCCTTCTTCAGTGCCGATGTTTTTGAGACCGCCATCGACCATTTGTACATCTCCGGCTCCCAGATGGTGATGGCGAGGATCGGCGCGGACCCGCAGCACCCCTTGTAGTTCACGTCGTCACCGCGCAGCAGGTGCGAGGTCACATAGAGGTTCGAACAGTAGTTCCCTGCGACGGTGCCCCACTGGACGTCCACCGCGTCGGTGGGCTCGCCACTGGTGGAGTAGGTGGTGTACATCGGGGTCGTGTTCGAGTTGACCAGCTCGGGCACGACGTAGGCTGCGGCGTACATCTTTTCGCCGCCCGTTTCTTCGGTGTTCGCGGCCTCGAAGGACGAGGAAGCCAGCTCCTTGGTCGCGATGAAGAGGTCCATCCAGGCGATCGGGTTTGCCGGATCGAGAGCCACACCGACAAGGTCTGCCACCTCGACGAACGCCGACCTGATGACGCGGAAGACCTCGCTCCGCAGCCTCTCGGTCGGCTTGTTGCGTGTGATCCAGAGACGGAGCTCGACATCCTTCTGGCCGCCGTGGATCGGATTCCATACATTCCTGATGGTCCAGCCCATGGTGCCGGTTTCCTGGTAATTGCCGCTGTCGTTGAAGGTGAGAACGAAGTTGTAGGGGTGGACCTCGTGGTTGGGGGACGTGGGCATGAATATATAGGTCAGGTCCTCTTCCTGTTCCCATTTTCCCGCCAGCTCAGGCAGCTTGGACGGCCATCCCAAGGGCGCGTACATGCAGGGGTTGTAGGTGTGGCGGTCGCTCTCGACAACACCGCACTCGGTGCTGGCCGATTCGTTGAACTCGATGAGGTACGGGCTCAGATTGAGGATGCGCACCGCGAGGGTCTTCGCGCTGCCCTCGATCATCACCAGGTCCACGTCCGTCGGCGGCTGACCGGTCGTGGGGTGGGTGTAGGTGGTCGCTCCTGCGGTGGCCTCGAAACCCAAAGCGAGGCCCAGACAGAGCAGCGCAAGCGACCGCCGACATGGGTATCGTCGTTTCACGGTCTCCTCCTTTCGATCACTCAGTAGAACCGATGACATGAGCCTGTGGCTTACAGGCGCGATCGTGGTGGCATTGAGTCGTTCCGACCATTCCGGATCACGAGGGAGAGGCCGCGTCATGGCCGGTTCGCCCCGTCGTGTGCCTCCGACGGCCTGGTCACCTGGTCGAGCATCCGGCTGAGTTCGTCCTCGTCCTTTCGGGTCTTCCGCGTCTTCTTCTGAGGGTTCGAAGCCGCCGGTGACGGCACAGTGGACCACCCCTCCTGCCGCACCTGATCCCACGAGTAACTGGCCGGCAGAATGTTGACCGCCAACGTCAGCAGGGCGTAGCTTCGGCTGCGCGTCGTGGTCTTCTGTGAGAACAGGTATTTCAGAATCGGGATCTTCGACAGGCCCGGCACCCCGGAACGCGAGGTGATGTCGCTGTCGGACACGAAGGAACCGACCAGGTAGGTGTGCCCGTCCGCCGGGAACACGCGGGTGGTCTCGAAGCTCTTGTCGCTGTACTGGGGAGCGGTGACGTCGCCCGTCCGCTTCTCCCCCGAAATGGTGGAGACCTTTACCGAAATGTCGAGACGGACCTTCGAGCTCGTGACCGACTCGGGTTCGAAGCTCACGACCATCGGCACCACCTCGATGGTCGTCTCCAGGTCCTGGTACTCGGTCTGGACGTTTCCGTACGTGTCGATGCTGAACACCGGCTCGTGCTGCACGTCCGAAATCACGGCCTTGACGCCGTTCGGGGTGAACACCTGGCTCGCCACGAGCGCCTTGCCTTTGCTGAGGCTCTCGTCGGCGACGAGCACGTTTCCGGAGGCAGACTGGTTGAGGAAGATGTCGAGAAATCCATAGCCAGGCTCGCCCGATTCAAAGCTGTACTGGCCGTCGTAGGTCAGGCTGCTCGGAAAGAGGTTGACTCCGAGCGAACGGATGTCCGAGTCGCTGAGCTGGGTCAGGCGAGCCGAGATCACGACCATGTGCTTGATGCCGGTCCCGAGAAAGACCTCGGTGACCGTGCTCACGAAGCCCTTGACCTGGTCGGGCTGCCCGACGATCAGGAGCTGAGGCAGCAGGCCCGCCGGCTTATAGAGGTCGATCTCGACGTTTTCCGACCGCAGCGACCCGGACTGAATCACTTCTCGAATGGCATCGATGTTGTCCGGGTCGACCGGGATCGTCGCCACCCGCCCGTCGTGGCTGAATCTCGCCCGGCCGAGCTCCCACGAAATCAGACCGGACCTCTCGACAGGCGCTGGCAGCCGGTGCCAGAAATCGGCGAGGAAGCCGGCGCTGTCAACCTGGAACACCTGCTCGACGACGACCGGCGTGCCGCCCTCGCATCCCCAGCCGAAGACCGTTGCGCGTCCGGTCACGGCGGCAGGAATACTGTCTGCGCCGGGATTGTCGGTGCAGTACTCCTCCATGGCGGCGTTCGGTGTCCGGCTGGTGTCGGCCTTCTCGAGGCACGGCAGGTTGGCCCCGAAGTGGCACGCCTCGACCTCACCATCCACACACCGCCAGACCGCGTTCCTCTTGAACCAGGCCGGCGCGTCGGCAGCCACCACACCCTGCTCGACCAATCCGTCGACCACGGCCTCGGGCGGATCGGCTCCGACGAAGCGATCGTCCGGCTTGTCGATTGTCCCGAAAGCCGCGCAGTAGATGAAGGGATTGGTGAAGCTCTCCGGCTGGTCCTCTCTCGAGGGCTCTGTCGTGTCACCGCAGGTGCCGTTGAAATACTCCCAGACGTCACAGGTGCGACCGTCCGCGAGGATGCAGCCCCCCCCCTCGGTGTCGGCATCGGCAACGTCGGCTTCCTCGTAGGTTCCGCCGGTGATGGCGCAGTAGCGTGCGGCCTCGGTCGCGTATCCGGTGACCTTCAGCCCGCCGTCCGGGCAGGCGCCGCGCAGCAGGGCCCACTCCTCGCACTGGCGGTCGTCCTCGAAGGAGCAGACGCCGAACTCGCTACCATCGCCCCTGGTTTCGATCGAGCGGGTGCCACCAAGCTCCTGGCAGTGGACTGCGGCCGGGTTTGCCAGACTCGCGGTTTCTTTCGCGGGTTCCTGGGCGGCTGCGGGGCCCGTTGAGAGGAGCATGAGAGCAGTCGCGAGGAATGGACCGCGAACCACGTTCCGGTAGCGTGCTGTGTCTGGTTGCGAGGCGCCGCAGAGATCGTCGCCTACGTCGACCTCGACTGTCGCGGACATTTCCCAGGCTTGCGTTCTCCTGCGGTTTTTGCAATACGGTGAAGGGGCAGAATTTGTTGCCCGAAAGGGCAAGGAGTGGGGTGCAGTCTGGGATCGTGCCGGATGAAGATGCTTCGGGCGGACTCTCGGAGGCTCGGGTCGCACGCCGCGTGCATGTCCGCCCCGGTGGATGTCGAGGCGGTGCCGCCCGCGGACTACTCCTCGGCCAGTCGACGAAAACGCTCGGCAAGTCCGCCGAGCTCGGCCGCCGATGTCACGCCGAGCTTCTCCATCGCGTGGGCACGGTGCAGCTTGACGGTGCGTTCGGCCATACCCAGCCCGTGCGCGATCTGTTTGTTGAGCTGTCCTGCGGCGATGCCGTCGACGACCTCCCGTTCGCGCTGTGTCAGGGAGGCGAAACGCTCACGCAAGGTCTCGGCCTCGAGGCGATTCGTGCGGACCCGGGCATCGAGCTGAAGGGCGCGTTCGATGGCCTCGAAGAGGGCTTGGCGCTCCACCGGCTTCGTGAGGAAGTCCACCGCCCCCGCCTTCATCGCACGGACACTCGAGGCGACGTCGCCATGACCCGTGAGGAAAATCACCGGCAGACCGATGTCGTGGTGTGCGAGGGCATCCTGCAGGTCGAGGCCGGAGGGGCCGGGAAGTCGGAGATCGAGCAGCACGCATCCCGGCCGATCGGGCGGCGGCTGGAGGAGGAACTCGCCAGTGGAGGCGTAGCCTCGTGCCTCGCATCCGGCCGACTCGAGAAGGCGCAGCAGGGCGGTGCGCAGTGAGTCGTCGTCGTCGACCACGTGGATCAGTGGGGGAGTGCTCATGCTGTCTCCATGACACGCCTGGTTCCGCGATCGTCTGTGGGGAGTTTGACGGTGAACACGCTCCCGGTGCTGCCATCCGATTCTACGGAGATTCGGCCGCCCTGGGCTTCGACGAGGCTGCGGGCGATGGACAGGCCAAGACCCATGCCGCCGTTCTTGGTGCTGTAAAAGGGTTCGAAGAGCTTCGGAAGGTGTTCGGGCGAGATACCTTGTCCACGATCACGGACCACAACCGCCATGTCGTCCCCCGGCTTCCCAACGGAGACATTGACCCGGCGCCGATCCTCGGACACATCGGCGACCGCGTCCATGCCGTTGAGCGCGAGGTTGATCAGGACCTGCTGCATGTGCACGCGATCGCCGATCATCGGAAGCGGGATCGGCTCGACCTCCAGTGTGAATGTCACACCACGCTCCTTGGCCTCCGCATGCAGTAGCGACTCGACGTCACGCGCCGCCTCGCCGAGATCGAACGGTCGATGCTCCACCTCGTGTCTGGCGAGAAGGGAGCGCAGGCGTCGAACGACCTCGCTCGCGCGCAGGTCGTCGCGACGAATGTCGGCGAGGATGTTCCGGAGCTCGTCGTGGCGTTCGCCGCCGGACTCGAGCATGAGCTCGGCCGCGTCGGCATTGCTCAGGATCGCGCCGAGCGGTTGGTTGATCTCATGCGCGATCGAGCCCGTCAACTCCCCGGCCATCGCCAGCCTCGATGCGCGGGCGAGCTCGTCGCGTTGCGCCCGCTCGGCGTCCTCTGCGGCCCGTCGGCGGCGCCGCTCGATGAGGAGGCCGACGATCAGCGCACCCTGGAGCACGACCACCAGTGAGAATACGAGCGCTTCATTTCGGTAGGCCTCGAGCAGGGTCGGCTGCTTGAAGTGGACAATTGTGCCGCTCGGGAGCATCGCTTCGTCGATCCCCCAGCGGCGGAGCTGCCGCCAGTCGACGTGCAGGATCTGAGGGACTGCTTCGGGGAGCTGCAGCCGGCTCGGGTCCGCACCCGCCAACAGCTGGTTGAAGATCTCACCGGCCTGACGGCCGATGGCATCGAAGCTCGGCATGGAGCCGCCGACGATGCCGACGCCGATGAACGTGGTGAACGGACCGTAGAGGGGGGCGTTCGATGCGGCGGCCATGGCCGCTACGCTCTGAACCGGGTCGAACACGCGTCCGTCCCCGTCCGAGAAGTACCCGGGAGTGAAGACAACGGCATCGCTGCCCAGCTCACCGAGAGCTTCGAGGACCTCCGGGGTGGGTAGGCCGGCGAGGAACTCCACCTGCACTCGACGTGCGAAGCGCGTGACCTCACTGCGTGCCTGGAGCTCGAGGTCGCGGTCTCTGCTCGAGGCGCCCGTGACAATGACCAGCCGCCGGGCTTGCGGATGCCAGGTCAGTGCGGTTTCGATGGTCTTCTCGAAGCTGAAGTCAGCCGGTATGCCGACAATGTCGGCGGGGAGCGGTGGGAGCGAGCGCACGAACGAATGGCCGACGCCCGCGTGCACGACTGGGATCCGAGGGAAGAGGCCATCGTGGTTGCGCACGATGAAGCTCAGCGCGTCCTGACCCACCGCGACGATCACCTTCGGCACCTGCGCCGCGTACTTCTCGCGGAGGTAGGCCGCGAAGGTCGTTTCGAAAGCTGGCCCGCTGAATCGCGGCGCATCGAGAAACTCGTAGGACGGCGCGAGCTTTGCGGCGTCGAGGGGACCGATCGCCTCTCGAAATCCCCGGTCGCCTTCGACGTTGGCCGGTAACAATCTGCCGTTCGAGTAGAGCACCAGGACGGTGGTGACCTGGACATTCGAGCTCCCGGGTTCACCGATGGCGGCCAGGAGACCGCAGCACATCGCTGCGGCGGTCAACCGTGCGAACCGTCGTTTGGCCCGACGCCCCTCGTGCCCTTTCCAGGCCTGAGGATGCGAACCGCGCCGCCTTCCGCGCACGGCTGATGGGCCGCGGGATCCGGGTGCTGACAGCCCACGAGTCGCAGCACGCAACGTCCGGCCCCTAGCGAGCCGTCGCGGTGATCGTCTCCACCAGGGCTCGCCCCTCCGGCGTGTCGGGGATGATGCCCGGCTTGACGAGCCGCCTGGTGAGCTCGATCCAATTGGGGTCGGCGGCGAAGACCTCACGGAAGGTGGGGAGCGCCTGGTCCAGCTGACCGCTCGTGGCGAGCGTGACCGCCGCCCAGTACTGCACCTCGAGGTTGCCGGGCAGGAGCTCGGCGGCGCGTCCGTACTCGGACATCGCGAGCTCGAGGTCGCCGTGCTCGACCGCCACGTCGCCGGCATTCATGTGCTCGTAGGCGCGGTGGACCTGGAGCAGCCGCCGGAGCTCGATGATGGGTTCGGCGTGGTCCTCGATGCGCAGCTCGAGGACGCGATCGGTCCACGGCTGTCCCGTCGAATCGCCCTTGACGATGAGCATGGCCGCCGATTGCCTGCCGCGGATGTCGCCGCCGGCGGCCTGGGCCGCCTCGAGGGCCGCCACGAGCCGATCGGCGAGGTCGCCCTCGGCTGATTCGTAGGCCGCGGTCATGGCCGGCACCACCAGGTCGTTCAGCATCATGTTGGCCTGCACGCTGTAGCCGTCGCCGACGTGGTGGCCGGCGGCCTCGATGCACTTCGCGCCGGTGTGGGCGGCGACCCGTCCTTGAGCATCGACGAATGCGACCTGGCGCACGTCGCGGCCCTCGTCCACGAGCAGCAGGGCTGCCAGCGCCTGCTGCGCCGAAAGTCCGCTCTTCATGAGCTCGAGGCCGCGCGGACCGTAGGCGGGGTCGATGAAGCTCTGGGTGGCGACGGCGCCGACCCCGGCCTCCGCCCAGGTGACGCTGGAACCGACCGAGAACCAGTGCGACTGCACGGCCACGCCGAGCTCGCCGGTTGCCGCGTCGCGGGCGACGATCGAGTAGGTGTG
>DATIVB010000327.1:0-23064 GCA_035466375.1 Chondromyces sp. | reverse complement strand
CTGGGGCGTCTGCGGCGGATGCCGGACCAGGAGCCGGTCCTGATGCACCTGTACGCGCTCGCGCTCCAGCACCCCGGCGACCTCGAGCACGGGCACGGCGAAGCGGTGCTGCGTACGATGAGCCCGCCGGGCTCCGACGTGGGCGGGGCGCTGGAGCGCCTCGCCGCGCAGGGCCTGGCGCGGCGCACCGCGAACGGGTTGTGGACGCCGACGACGGTCGGGCGCCGGCAGGCGCAGCGGGTCCTCGACCGGGAGTCGGAGCCGGCGCCGTGAACGCCTTCGCCGAGATCGTGCTGATCGCGGTCGTGACCGCGGTCGCCGCGTCGCTGCCCGGGACCTTCCTGGTGCTGCGGCGGACGGCCATGGTCTCCGATGCCATCTCGCACGCCATCCTGCCCGGGATCGTCATCGGCTTCCTGCTCGTCCACGACCTCAACTCGCCGCTGCTGGTGGCCATGGCGGCGGCCACCGGGATCCTGACCGTGGTCCTGATCGAGGCCCTGCTGCGCTCCCGGCTCGTGCCCGAGGACGCGTCCATCGGCCTGGTGTTCCCGGCCCTGTTCTCGATCGGCGTGATCCTGATCTCCCGCTTCGCGGGCGACGTCCACCTCGACACCGACTCGGTGCTGCTCGGCGAGCTCGCCTTCGCGCCGTTCGACCGCATGATCATCGGCGGCGCCGACCTGGGCCCGCGCGCCCTGTGGACCATGGGGGTGATCCTGCTCGTCAACCTGGTCGTCATCACGCTGGCGTGGAAGGAGCTCAAGCTGGCGACCATCGATCCGAGCCTGGCGGCCCTGCTCGGCTTCTCTCCGGTAGCCATCCATTACTCGCTCATGGCTCTGGTGTCGATCACCGCGGTCGGCGCCTTCGACGCCGTCGGCTCCATCCTGGTGGTGGCGCTGATGATCGCCCCGCCGGCCACGGCCTATGTGCTGGTCGACCGCTTCGCGCCCATGCTGTGGACGGCGGCGGCGACGGCGGCGGTGAGCGCGGTCCTCGGCTGCGGCCTCGCCTATGCCTTCGACGTCTCGATCGCGGGCGCGATGGCGGTCGCCTGCGGCCTGCTGTTCGGCGCGGCCTTCGCCTTCGCGCCGCGCCGCGGCGTCGTCGCTCAGGCACGCCGCCGCAGCTCGCAGCGGCTCGAGCTCGCCGTGCGCATGCTGGTGGTGCACCTCCTGCACCACCAGGGCACCGATCTCGAGCGTGAGGAGTGCCGCCTGCGCGGCCTGTATCGCCACCTGCAGTGGAGCGAGGCCCGAACCCGCCAGGTCGTTCGCGAGGCCGAGCAGCGGCAGCTCGTGGAGCGCGTCGGCGATCTCCTGCTCGCAACCGCGGACGGGCGCCGCCTCGGCGAGGCGGCGGTCACCGAGGGGTGAGCCGTCCGCCCACCCGGGAGCAGGGAGCAGGATACGGGCTCCGGATACATGTCGGTTCGTCCGGGGAAAGGGAACAGATCGAGCGTTCGCTTGCGGGGCGGGTCATCGTTGAATGGTCGGGCAGAAAATCCGAAATCCGAAATTGCCAAACGCCGAAACTCCATCCTGCCGCCTGCCCCCTGCTCCGCGCCCCCCGGCCCCGTTCGCGCTACAATGTCGCTTTGGAGGGACCATGCAGGTCTTTGAAGGACACCTCGACGCCCAGGGGCTGCGGTTCGCGCTGGTGGTGAGCCGTTTCAACGAGGCCTTGACCTCCCGCCTCGAGGCCGGAGCCATCGACTGCCTCTTGCGTCACGGGGCCGATGAGGACCGGATCACGCTGGTCCGCGTCCCCGGCGCCTGGGAGATCCCGATGGTGGCCGCCCGGTTGGCCGCAGCCAAGGACGTGGATGCAGTGATCTGCGTCGGCGCCCTGGTGCGCGGCGGGACCGCGCACTTCGATCTGCTCGCGGCGGAGGTCGCCAAGGGCGTCGCCCAGGCCTCGATCGCCAGCGGCGTGCCGATGAGCTTCGGCGTGATCACCGCCGACACCCTCGAGCAGGCGGTCGAGCGCGCCGGCACCAAGATGGGCAACAAGGGCTGGGAGGCGGCGCTGGCGGCGATCGAGATGGCGCGCCTTGCCGAGCGGCTCGAGCGGAGGGGCTAGGGCGGATGGCTCGCCGGCGCGTTCGAAATCTCGCTTCCTGCACGGCGATCCGCGGCGAAGAAGGCGGATTGACGCCGCCGTCGGCTCCGTCCCGTCGATCCGGGGGGGCGGCCTAGTGGGCACCCGCCGGCGCTCGCGCGAGCTCGCCCTGCAGCTGCTGTACCAGTACGAGCTCACCGACGGCAGCCCGGAGGAAATGCAGCAGGGCTTCGACGAGTGGCAGAGTGCGCCGGAGAGCGTGCGCGAGTTCGCCGACCGGCTGCTGCGGGGGACCCTGGCCCGGCTCGCCGAAATCGACGAGGAGCTCGGCCAGCAGACCACCAACTGGCGCCTCGAGCGACTCGCCGCCGTGGACCGCAACATCATCCGGCTGGCAATGTACGAGCTCATTTACGAGAGCGGAACCCCGCACGCGGTGGTGATCGACGAGGCGATCGAGATCGCCAAGAAGTACGGCGCCAAGGACTCCGGACGCTTCGTCAACGGGGTTCTCGACGGGTTCGTCCGACGCCGCGCCAAGGCGGGATGAAAGCCGCGGTCGTCGGTCTGTGCCTCTGCGCTGCGTCGTCAGCGTTCGGCACGGAAGCGGTCTACCGCGTGATCGGCGGCCGCGCCCCGGCCGAGTCGGCGGCCAACGGCTACCTCCAGCAGGTGCGGGAGCTTGCCGACGGCGAGTACGAGGTCCGCGTGGCGACCTCGCTGGCGCCGATCGGCGCCGCGGGCTCGTACGCCGGCGTGTTGGCCGGCGCCAGGCCGGCGCTGCCGCAGGGCTTCGAGCTCCCGCAGTCCCTGGCGCGGCTACTGACCCCCGACCTCGATGCCTGGCAGGCGGCGACCGCCGTCCTCGAGTGGGTGTCGATCCGGCTGGAGGTCGACGAGGCCGACGTCGCGCCGCAGGACGCGAGGTCGGTGCTCGACCGGGGCCGCGGGCGGTGCTCGGGGCTCGCCAACGCCGCGGTGGCGCTGCTCCTGACCGCCGGTTTCGAGGCGCGGACGGTCAGCGGTCTGCTGGTCGCCGACGGCGGGGCGATCCCGCATCGCTGGCTGGAGTGCCGGCTGCCGGCGGCGGGGTGGGTGCCGAGCGATCCGACCCTCGGGCTGTGGACCGTGACTCCCCGCCACCTGGTGTACGACGACACCGTGGACCCGGTTCCTCGGGTGGAGGTGCTGCGTTCCGCGTCCGACGGTCTCGATCGTCTGCCGGGTCGGGGCGGCCGCGCGATCCGGCCCAACAGCGGGGCGGGACTGGTGTGCCGCCTGCCGGGGCCGGCAGGAGACCCGGCGCCGACCGCGGTCCTGCGGGGTGCCGGCGGCGAGGTCCGGCGCGCCCGCCTCGACCCGGTGGCGAGCTTCTCGGGTCTGCTGCCGGGCCGATGGATTCTCGAGGTCCTGTCCGGGGACACCGTGGTCGAGCGCCGTGAGATCAGGCTGCGTTCCGGAGACCTGCTCAGCTTCACGCTGCGCCCGCTCGCCGAAGCGGACGTCGAGGGCGACCGACGATGAAGCGCCCGCTCTCGGGGAGCCTCGAGGACATCGCGCCGCCGGCGCTCCTTCGCCTGGTGTCGGCGACCTCGCCGAGCGGGGTCCTCACCATCGAGAGCGATCGCGGCGCGCTGTCGCTCGAGATCGACCACGGCCGCGTGCGGGCGCCGAGCACTGCCGAGCTGCGCCGGGCTGGGCGCGTGCTGGGGAGCCGGCGCGGCGGGTTCAGGTTCCAGCCGACCGAGGTCGAACGCCTGCAGGGCAGCGTCATGAGCCTGAGCGACTACGCCGAGGCTGCGGCGGCGACCGGGGAAGGCTCCGCGGGCGGCGCGTCGTCGCCGGCGGCCGACCCCGGGTCGAGACCTCCCCGGGGAGAGGTCGAGATCCACGTGCTGCCCGCCGCCGCGCCCGAGGACCCGTTGCGGGACCTGGTGGCGGAGCTCGAGACCCAGGCGAACGGAGAGTTGCTCTTCGCGCGGCTGGCGGTGATCGCCCAGGACCCGCGTCCGTGGCGCGGTTCGCTCGAGCGCGAGTGGCGACAACGCGGGTGGGAGCTCGAGCTGCTGCCGTTTGCGCCCGATGCCGATCTGGAGGGCTTCGATCTCGTCGTTGTGGCCCACGACCAGGATGCCGCGCGCTCGGGCCAGGAGGCGCGGTGGCTCGACCTGGTCCGGCGCGTGTCAGGCGCGCAGCCGCCGGCTCCGCTGGTCTGGGTTTCGCCCCTGGTCGACGCGGTCTGGGTGCATCGATTGATCGATGCCGGAGTTGCCTTCCTGATGCCGGCACCGCAGGGACATGCCGGGGAGACTGCCGTCCGTTTCGCAGCGGCGCTGACCCAGGTGGTGGACCGCCAGCTGCAGCTGAGGCTGCAGCGACCCGACCCCGAGCTTTCGGGCTCGGTTTCGGAGCTCGTGGGGGCCCTGCTGTCCGCGACCGATCCCGATGAGGGGGTGCGCTCGCTGCTGCTGATGGCGGCTGAGAAGTTCGAGCGGGGGGCGGTCCTCATGGTCGGTGCGAAGGTCTGTCGAAGCCGGGCGGGCTTCGGCTTCCCGCTGAACCGTAACCTGACCGAGCTGCCGCGCGGGGACGAGGTCCTGGAGCGGGTGATCCGCTCGGGGGAGGCGATCATGGAGATCGACCCGACGTCGGTCAGCGCCCGCCGGCTTGCCGGGGTCTGCGGTATCGAGGCCCTGTCCCCCGCCACCGCCCTCATCCCCCTCGGACGGCTCGGCGCGGTGGCCGGGATCCTGGTGGCGGACCGCCGCGGCGGGGCCCTGCCCGAGATCGACGAGCTGGTGGTGCTCGCCGGACGGCTCGGCGGAGCCGTTGTGTCCTGAAGGCCCGGCCGCGCAAAGGTGTTCGAATCGTTGACACTTTGACTCCGGCGGCCTAAGCTGCATTCGGACACTCTGAATGCGTCGACAGATGTGCGAGATCGCCGCACGGGCTCGACCCGCATTGGCATGGGGTTGAGGCCCGTCGGACGGAGTCCTGGAGGGCGCGTGGCGACGCTGATCATCGACACTGGAACCGGATCCGAGCTCAGCCATGAGTTCGAAGACGAGGCTGTCTCCGTCGGCGCCTCGAGCACCAACGATGTGGTCCTCCGCTCTCCCGGGGTCGCTCCGAGCCACCTCGTGATCCGCCGCAGCGGCGACCGCTTCACATTTCTCGGCCAGCAGCGGCAGGTCGTGCTGGTCAACGGCAAACGGCGCGCCCGCGGCGTGGTCGGCGAGGGCGACCGGATTCGGATCGGCAGCGCGACGCTGTTCATCCGGGCCTCGGACGAGACCGTCGGTGAAGCCGCCGTCGAGGAGCCGGCGGCGGAGGGTGCGGAGACCGGCAGGGACCCCGCCGCCCCCGAACCGCCCCGCCCGCGTGCCGAGGTGGTGCTGTTCAACGAGCCGCCGCGGCTGGCGACGGCCCGGCGGCAGATGCTGAAGGTTTTTCAGGAAGGGATGCACGACGACGTCTCGGCCGATTTCGAAGCGCTCCTCGCGGGGCTCTTCGCCGGGCGCCGGGCGATGGTGGCGTGGCTCGACCAGCAGGGGCGGCTGCAGCCGCTCGTCAGCCACTGGAGCGGCGCCGTGCCGCAGCTGCCCGAGCGCACCTTCTCGGAGCTCGAGCGCGGCGACCGGGTGGCGATGCTCCGCGGTGCGGGGCCCGAGCTCCTGATCTACCCGATCTCCGCCGCCGGGACCGAGGCCCGATCTTACGTGTTGGCGGAGACGTCCGACGACGATCTCCCCGAGGACCGGACCCTGGTCGCCGAGCTGGCCAACCTGCTGGCCGTCAACTGGCAGGATTTCGCAGCCTCGAGCTCCCTCCTCGGCAAGTGGGAGGCCGCCGCGCGCGCCAGGATCGAAGACCGGCTGCCGGGCTCGTCGTCGGCGGTCCGGACCCTGCGCGAAGAGGTGCTGGCGGCGGCCCGCTCGGCCCATCCCGTGCTGCTCCACGGCAGCCACGGTTCGGGCCGCGCCTTCCTCGGGTCCTTGATCGCCTCGCTGCGCCCGACCGGCCGGCCGTGGATCCGCGTGCTGCAGGTTCGGGGTGGCGACGACCAGCAGGTCGCCGCCGAGCTCTTCGGGTCGGCGACCGCAGTCGGCGCCCGCGGCCTGGCCGAGCACGCCGGCGGCGGCGTGGTGGTGATCAGGGATGTGCACCGGATGTCGTCTTCGATGCAGGTCGAGACCGCGGCCGCCATCGGGCAGGACATGGGTGCGGGCTACGGCGCCAGGGTGCGGTGGATCATGACTGCCGACTCCGAGGCCACAGCCGAAGGAGCTGCGGGCTCGATCGCCGCGCCGCTGCTCGAGGTCGCCGGCCGTCATCTGGTGCGCGTGCCGTCGCTGGCGGAGCGCCGGGAGGACCTGCCGCTGCTGATCGTCCGCCTGCTCGAGGCGGTCGGCGCCGAGCAGGGCAAGGAGATCCGCGGCATCGAGCTCGACACCCTCGACTCCCTGCTCACCCACAGCTTCACGGGTGAGATGAGTGAGCTCCTGGGCGAGCTCCGCCGCCTGGTCTCAGCCACCGCGGAGGGTCAGGTCGTCCGCGGCGAGGTTCGTGCGGCGACCTCCGCCGCGGCGGGCGGGTCGTCGCGCGTCGAGGACGCGGCGGAGACGGTCGCGGTGCTCGAGGACGACGACCTCAAGGTCGTGATTCCGGCCGTGGAGCGGCTCCTGATCGATCGCGTGCTGCGCCGCGCGAAGGGCAATCAGAGTCGAGCGGCGCGCGAGCTCAACCTCTCCCGCGGCGCCCTGATCGCCAAGATCAAGGATTACGACATTCCCGACTACCGCTCGTTGCGCCGCAAGTAAACGTTTCAACGTTCCAACCCTGAACGTTCGATCGTTCGGCTCGTGCGGGGATCCGTGAGATGGGGCACCTCTCGAATTCGGGATTCGGAATTCGGAATTCGGAATTTCCGCCCGCCCACGGTCAAACCACCAAGACACCAAGGCACCAAGATGTTCACGAAGAAAATCCTTGGTGTTTTTCTTGGTGTCTTGGTGCCTTTGTGGTTGCGACGGCTCGCGCTGACTATTCGGAAGGCGACGGTGTCTGGTCATCGGTCGACCCGGCTTGGCCATGCCACGGACGCTGCCACGGACGCGGCGCTCTGCCACCGAGATTGTCACTGTCACTGCGACTGTCACTGAGACTGCCACCGAGACTGCCTCTGGCATCTGCCGCTGTCACTGCACCTGAACCCGGGTACGGAGACGGAGACGGGCACCGTGCGTACTCGAAGCCTCCATCTCGTCTATTTCCGGATGGGCCTATCGATCAGACGTTCCTACGGCGTGCTTTCGGCGTGCGGGGCGGCGCTGTGGTGTTCGATTCGTAGCCCATCATGGTGATGATCGCTTCCCAGTTGAAGGCGAGCCAGATGAGAAACGGGAACGAGAAGCGGCCGGGGAGGTCGGTGAAGTACTGGCCGAAGCCGTACAGGTTGCGTGCCAGGTCCGAGTAGTTGGCGTGGCTCCACTCCCCGAGCCCGAGCGCGTACAGGGTCTTGACGTGGAACACCAGGTTGAGCGCCTGGCTGAGCAGCAGCACACTCCAGCCCATCACCAGACGCTCCAGTTGGCGGCGGGCGAAGGGCCGCGCGAGCGCCAGCGAGAGCGCCAGCAGCACGATGGTGTTGAAGTGCACCTCGGTCAGCGGCAGCGTCGGGATCTTCGAGTCGGTCCTGAAATCGCTCCGCCGCACCTGGACGCGGTGGTCGTCGACAACGAGCCGGGTGACCCGGGGGTATTCGTAGGCGCGGACCAGAGCCTCGGCGATCCCGGTGACCGCGGTGTCGAGGATGGGCCGGATCAGCAGCCATACCGCCATCGCCGCCACCAGGGCAATGGGGAGTCGGCGCAGGAACTGCCGGTGGGAACCGGGCGCCACCTTCACGGTCGGGCGCGGCCCGGGGCCCCGAAGCGGCCGGCCCACGCGATCCACAGCCCGACGCCGGCGAGGATGACCACCGACTGCCAGACGACGATGTGGGCGTCGTTGAAGAACGCCGGGAAGTAGATGCCGATGAAGAACAGCGACACGACGCGGATGAGGTTGATGAGTTGGATGGCCGCCAGGCCACCGATCACACCGAGCAGCTTGGCCGGCCAGCGCGCCGGAAACGCGAGCACGCCGGAGACGAAGATCAGGCTGGTGACGAGCCCGTTGCAGCCGTTGAAGATGGTCACCGCGAACCGCGGCGAGCTGACGACGCAGCCGGCGACCGTCGCCGGCTCGCCGAGCAGCCGCAGCGCGGCACCCGAAAGACGTGCGACGAAGGCGGTGTAGGGCGCGACGACGGCCGCGTCGACGGGCTTCCACGCGACGACGAGGAAGCTCGTACCGAGGATCGCCAGAAACAGGACCAGGAAGCGGACCTCCGGACGGCGCCGCATCGGAGGCTTCCCCGACGGTCGGGTTCGCGCCCGGCCGGCGCGCTCAGCCATAAAGCGCCCCCAGGGCGGCGCACAGCTCGCCGGATTGAGGGTACCGCTTTAACGGGTCTTTTTCGAGGCAGCGCAGGATGATGCGCGCGAGCTCGGGGTCGAGGTCGGCGGTCAGGTCGCGCGGATTGGGCGGCGGCGACGTCAGGTGGGCCTCGATGACGTCGCCGGTGTAAAACGGCGGGCGTCCGGTGGCGAGGTGGAAGGCGGTCGCCCCGAAGGCGTAGACATCGGTGGCGGGGGTCGGCGCCTCGCCGCGGATCTGCTCGGGGGCCATGTAGTACGGGGTGCCGCACACGCCCGTCGCCTCGCCCTCGCCGTGGTCGAGGCGGGCGGCGATGCCGAAGTCGAGGATCTTCACCTCGTTGTGCGGCGTCATCAGGATGTTGCCCGGTTTGAGGTCGCGGTGGATCACGTGGTGCGCGTGCGCGTAGGCGATCGCGTCGGCGATCTGCCGCAGCAGCGTTACGAGGTGGGCGCGGATCCGTTCCGGCTCTTTCTTCAGCAGCGCGTCGAGAGACGCGCCGGGAACGTACTCCATGGCGATGAAGTAGCCGTCGAAGCCGGTCTCGAAGTCGTGAATGGTGACGATGCCGGGGTGGTTGAGGGTCGCGGCGGCCCGCGCCTCCTGGCCGAGCCTCGCGGCTTCGTCGCTCGATGTCGTGCGCAGCACCTTGATCGCGACCTCCCGCTCGAGACGCGTGTCGCGGGCCTTGTATACGACCCCCATGCCGCCGCGTCCGAGCTCGGTCAGGATCTCATAGCGCTGTTGCGCCCGCGCCGAGCCCTCGGACGTCGGGGCGTCGCCGCCGGCCGCCGCCGTCGCGCCGCGGGGCCCGGCGGCGCCCGCCTCGGCCAGGATCGTCGTGCGCAGACGGCGGGCGGCGTCGCTCGAGAAGTCGAAGGCGAGGA
The DNA here is from genome assembly GCA_035466375.1 of Chondromyces sp. GTDB lineage: Bacteria > Acidobacteriota > Thermoanaerobaculia > Thermoanaerobaculales > Sulfomarinibacteraceae > Sulfomarinibacter. The sequence goes on along the minus strand of DATIVB010000327.1, from coordinate 13,633 downwards.
CCCGCTCGACCTGGGCCAAGGCGGCCGCGTTTTCACCCGCGGCGTACAGCTCCCGCGCGAGGGCGATGGCCGGCCCGAGCCGCCCCGGCTGCAACGCGACGCCGATCACCGCCCGCTGCAGGCAGGCGATGGCGGTCTCCTGCGAGCGGTGCTCCTTGGCCCACTCTGCGAGGCTCAAGACCACCTGGGGAATGTCGGGGACGGGGCCGGGGTAGCTCTGCAGCACCTCACAGGCCTCACCGAGCATGTTCACCTTGTGGAGCTCGACCAGAGCGTCCTGCAGGAATCCGAGCCGGGCCAGGCAGTGGGCGGTGCGGTCGGCAGCCCCGAGCCCCCGGTAGAGCTGCAGGGCGCGCTCGTCCTCGCCGGCGCGCTCCGCGCAGCGGGCGGCCTCCTCGATGTCGCCGCCGAGCTCGTGCATGTCGCTCGCCTCGCCCCACCGGTTCAAGCGTTCGAGGATCGGCGCCGCCACCTGCCAGAGCTCGGCGTCGATCGCGAGGTCGGCCGCTGCCTCGAGCTCGTTGCGCTCGACCAGCTTCTCGACCGCTTCCGCCGCCCGGCCCGACCCGCCGATGACCTCCACCATTTCCTGGCGCATGCCGAGCTCGGCGAGCACCGGCACCAGGCTCTGCTCCTCCTGCTCGATCTGCTCGCGGAGGCTGCGGTTGTAGCGGCTGTCGGACCGCCCCCGTACCTCGTTCAGGGCGAGGCGGTCGCGCAGCTTCTTGAGCTCGCGCATCCGCAGCAGCGCGGCTTCGCGGTGGTGGCCGGCCTGCGATTCGGCGGCTGCCGCATCGCGCATCGATCCGGTCCTGCGGAAGATCTCTGCGGCGCGCGCGTGCTCGCCGGCCGCCCTCCACGCGTGGGCGGCGGACAGCCAGTTGCCCTCGAGCTCGTGCAGGCGGGCCAACGCGCGCTGGTCGCCTTTCTGCTCGACGGCGCGCCGGGCCGCCGGCAGGGCGGGGTGCGAGGCGCTCAGCCGCCCCTCGTCGAGGGCGATGACGGCGGCGCCGGCGGCGCGCTGCGGCTCGCCCGCCCGCAGCCACACCTCCACCGCCTCGTCGAAGCGTCCGCGGCTCTGCAGCCATTCCGCATGGTCGTGGTCGCAACGCTGCGCCGCGGCGGTGTCTCCCTGCCTGCGGAACAGCCGTGCCGCGTCGCCGAGGTGGTGCCCGCCGACGCGCCGCAACAGCTCCGCCGCCTCGTGCTCGTTGCCGAGACGACGGGCGACGTTCGCCGCTTCCTCCCACGCCCGGGCCTTGCGGAACAGCGCCAGCGCGCTCTTGAGATTGCCCTGCTTGAGATGGATCTCGGCGGCGCCGCTGAGGTCGCCGCGCGCGAGGAGCCTGCGGATCAGCCGCTGCTCGGGGGTGGCGGCGAGGAAGATCCCGGCAATGCCCCAGATGATCAGGGCCCCGGCAACGGTGTTGGCGGCGACCACCACGGCGGGGTTCGCAAACAGCGTCGCCAGCGAGGTCTGCGCGAGCCGATCGAAGTGCAGGTACTGCGCCATCCACGGCAGATTGAAGGCCGCCGCCATCAGCAGCCCGCCCGCGAGCAGGCCGAGGGAGCGCCTGGTGCGCGAAGGCACGGCCACCAGAAACAGCAGCGAGAAAAGGGGCGCCGACTCCATTCCGGCCATTTTACCAGCCGGCCCTGGTTGAAATTTTATGAGATCTCGCTCATATTTTTGATCTGACGGAGAGCCGGCGCCCTCGGCGGCGCTCCGGGAGGCGATGTGGCTGGCGACTATTACGCAACACTGGGGATCGAACGCACGGCGGATGCGGCCGAGATCAAGAAGGCCTACCGCAAGCTGGCGCGGAAGTACCACCCCGACGTCAACCCGGACAACCCCGACGCGGAGCGGAAGTTCAAGGAGATTCAAGAAGCCTACGCGGTGCTGTCGGACGAGGACAGGCGCCGTCAGTACGACACCTTCGGCCGCGTGGACGGCGCGCCCGATGCCGGCTTCGACCCGTTCAGGCGTTCGGGCTCGCGGTGGCGCGATGCGGGCGGGGTTCACTTCGACTTCGGCGAGGCGGGCGGCGCCCCGGGCGGCTTCCAGGACCTCGGCGACCTCTTCGGTGACCTCTTCGGGGGGCGCCGGGCAACGCGGGCCGCACCGCAGCGGCGCGGGGCGGACCAGGAGCTCGAGGTCGAGATCTCGTTTCAGGACGCTGTGCGCGGCACAACCGTGACGATCCCAGTGCAGCGGCAGGTGCAGTGTGCCGTCTGCGGCGGCAGCGGCAACACCGGTGGGCGCGTCTGTGGCGGCTGCCACGGCTCCGGAGTCGTGGTGTCGACCGAGCGCCTGCGGGTCAAGATCCCCGAGGGTGTCGCCGATGGCCAGCGGGTGCGGGTGGCGGGTAAGGGTGCCGAGGGTCGCGGCGGGGCAGGCGCCGGCGATCTCTTCGTTCGTCCCCGGGTCCGCCCCCACGCCTTCTTCATGCGCGACAAAGACGACATTCACACCACGGTGCCGGTGACCTTCTCCGAGGCGTACCGGGGCGGCGAGATCGAGGTCGGGACGATCCACGGGCCGGTGCGGGCCAAGGTGCCGCCCGGGACCAACTCGGGCCGTACCTTCCGTCTGCGCGGCAAGGGCGTGCGCAACACCAGGACCCGCGCCTACGGCGACCACCTCTACACGGTGCAGATCGTGGTCCCCAAGGTCATGTCGCCGGCCGGGGAGGAAGCGGCGCGCGCCGTCGCCGAGCTTTACCACGGCAACCCGCGCAAGGACCTCCCGACGGGCCTCTGAGGCTGAATTCTCAATTCTCAATTTTTAATTTTCAATACCCATCCAACCCCGCCTGAAGGGTGGACGCGCGTCGGGGCGGAGGGCCAAATTCAAAATTAAGAATTCAGAACTGAGAATTGATCGGCAGATTGCGGCCAGATGCCCTGCTTCCGCATCTTGTCGACGCGGCGCACGAAGAGGCGCCGCTTCATGCCCCGCAGGTGGTGCACCAGCAGCACCGCGTCGAGGTGGTCGACCTCGTGACACACCGCCTGCGCGAGCAGCCCGTCGGCGTCGATCTCCCGCCAACGGCCGAACTCGTCCTGGGCGCGGACGGTGAGCTCCGCCGGCCGCTCGATGGTGGTGAAGAGGCCCGGGAACGAGAGGCAGCCCTCCTCGAGCTTCAAACCTCCCCGGCGGCGGATGATCGCGGGGTTGGCGAGCACGATGCGGGCTTCGGGGTCGCGACCGATCGACAGGTCGATGGTTGCGAGCCGTAGGTTGACGCCGATCTGGGGGGCCGCGAGACCGAGGCCGGGGGCCCTCCGCGCCGCTTCGAAGAGCTCGTCGGCAAGGACCCGAAGCCGGTCGTCGAAATCCTTCACCGGCGCGTTCGGCGCCTCGAGACGCGGATCGCCGTAGATCAGAATCGGGCGCACGGTCAATGCGACGGCTCCATCGCAGGCGGTGTCCCGGTGCGGTCGCGCAGACGCCGGATCACCGCTTCGACGGTCTGGTGGGCGCGCTGCCTGCAGAAGTCGTCGAGGGTTGTCAGGACCTCGGGATGGCTCTCGGTGATCTGGTCGACGGCGCCGCGGTCGAGCTCGATGGCGGCGACCTGGGTGCGGGCGGTGATGGTGGCGGTGCGCGGCTTGCCGGTGAGCAGCGAGACCTCGCCGAAGAAGTCCCCCGGCCCGAGCTCCGCGAGCGGCAGGTTGCCGCCGTCACCGGAGCGGGTGAAGACTTTGACGGCGCCGCTGACGATCAGGTAGAGGCTCGATCCCTCCTCGCCCTCGGTGACGATGATGTCGCCCTCGTCGTAGGAGCGGAGCTCGGTGGACGCCAGGATTCGCACCAGCGCCTCGCGTTCGAAGTTCGCGAACAGGGACGAGGCCTGCAGCTCCTTGAGCTCCTCCGTGTCCTCGGCGGCGCGCCCGGCGAGGGCGGTGCCGGCCTTGCGTCGGCGGTCGGCCGCGAGCGCGCTCTTCCGATGCTCCTCGATCAGGCGGGCGAGCTCCGAGTGCACGTCCTGCTCGGGGTCGAGCCGCAGGATCTTCTTGTAGATGGCGATGGCGCGTGCGTAGAAGCCGTCCCGGGCCTGCGCCTCGGCGACGTCGTGGTAGATGAACAGGGCGCGCTTTCGGTCCCCTTTGAGGTCGAAGATGTCGGCCTGGCGCAGCCGCAGGTTGAGCTGGTCGGGGTTCTTCCGCAGCTCGGCGGTGATGGCGTCGATGGCCTTGTCGTACTCCTTGCGAGCCAGGAACTGGTCGAGGTGGTCGATCGCGGCGCGCGTCGATCTGAGCTTCATGCCCCCTCCTCCATTCGCCGTCGGGTGGCCTCCGCGGCCGTTCGGACCCGTCGCCGGAGCTCGGCGGCGTCGGTCGCAGCCAGGCGGTGGTCGACCACGAGCGGCCGTCCGGCGACAACCGTGTGCCGAACCATCTGTGCGCTGGCGCCGAAGACCAGCCGCGCCGCCGGGTCGCCGCCAGGCAGCATGGACCACTCATCCAGATCAACCACGACCAGGTCGGCTGCCTTCCCGACCTCGATGGTGCCGATCTCGCGCTCCAGGTGCAGCGCCGCCGCGCCCTCCCGGGTCGCCATGGCCAGGACCTGCCACGGATCGACCGCGCCGGGTCCGTTGCGGAGGGCGGGCAGGGTCGCGGCGAGCGCCATCTCGTGAAAGACCGACAGGCGGTTGTTGCACGGCGGCCCGTCGGCGCCGAGGACGACGCGGACACCGGCCGCGAGCAGCGCCGGCACATCGGCGATGCCCGAGCCGAGCTTGAGGTTGGCGCCGGGACAGTGGCAGATGGTGGTCGCGGTGGCGGCGAGCCGCCGCCGGTCGGAGGCCTCGAGGTGGACGCCGTGCGCGAGCACCACATCGTCGCCCAGAAGCCCGTGCCGGTCGAGGTAGTCGATGTTGCCGTGGCCGGTGAGCCGGCGCACCGCTTCGACCTCGGCCCGGTTTTCCGAGGCGTGGGTCTGCAGGAGCCAGCCATGTTCGCGCGCGAGGGCGGCGCTGCCCTCGAGCAGGGGGGGGCTGCAGGAGAGGGCGAAACGCGGCGCCACCGCGTAGCGCAGTCGGCCTGCGGCCGCGCCGTGCCATCGGGCGCCGAGCTCGGCGGCCTCCGCCAGCGAGCGCTCCGTGTCCTCCACCAGCTGCGGCGGCGCACCGTCCGCGACGTCCATGTGGGTCTTGCCCGAGACCAGGCGGATGCCGAGCCGTTCCGCCGCCTCGAACACCCGTTCGTGGTCGTGGGTGGTTCCGAAGTCGAGGGCGGTGGTGGTGCCGCCCGCCAGCAGCTCGGCGATTCCGAGCTCGGCCGCCGCCTCGACCCCGTCGCCGTCGAGCGCGGCCTCGTAGGGCAGGGTGCGCAGCCGCAGCCAGTCGAGCAGCTCGAGACCGTCAGCCTGGTGCCGGAGCAGCGACTGCACCACGTGGACGTGACCCTGGACAAAGCCCGGAAGAACGACTGCGCCGTCGGCTGCGAGGACGCGGGCGCCGGCGGCTGGCCCGGACTCGCCGACTGCCTCGATGCGGCCCTTGCGGACCACGACGTCGCCCTCGAAGAACTCCCGATCCCGGGCCATCGGGATCACCAACCCGCCGCGGATGACGAGTGCGTCGTCGGGTTCGGACATCTGCATCGTGCGCCCGGGATTGTAACCCTACTCCGATGCTGCCTGATTCTCGAGGAACTCGGCCAGCTTCGGAAGAATGAGCTGTGAGGCATCGTCGACCGTGTCGACAAGGGTCGGAAGTCGCGCATCCTCGGGGTCGATGTAGCCGGAGGAGAGCGCCTCGCCGGCGATCCAGTCGTACAGGCCGCGCCAATGGCGTCCGAACAGCAGGAAGGGTGTCGGCGGGAGGTGCTTCACCTGCAGCAGCTGCCACACCAACATCGCTTCGAGGGTCGAGCCGATGCCGCCCGGGAAGACGATGAAGGCCGAGGACAGCCTGACGAACTGGTGGAGACGCGAGAAGAAGGTGCGGTGCCGGTAGACCTGCTCGACGAACGGCGTCCTGCCGTCGTCGCTGACCAGCCGCACCGGCAGGCCGCCGCCGGCCGGTCGCGACAGTGCGCCGTGCGAGGCGCCGTGGTCGACCGCCTGCATGAGACCGCTGCCGCCGCCGGTCACGAGCTCGCAGCCCGCCTCCGCGAGGCGGCGCGCCAGCTCGGCGGCCTGCCCGTACAGCGGGTCGGTCTCATGAATACGACCCGAGCCGAAGATCGAGACCCGGAAGCGGTCGAGGTTTCGGGGCTGCAGGCGTTCGAGAGACTCGATGGTCTGCCACAGCTGGGCCACCGAGCCGTCGATGATCGCCGCGAGGTCGACGGCGGTTTCGTCGACGCACCCGTGCTCGGGAGGGCGGTCCCGTCCGCCGGTATCCGGACTGCGCGTCACCGCGCACCCCCGTCCGAGAACAGCGGCAGGGTGGGCTCGAGCCTGGGCAGAAGGGCCTCGACGATGGCCTCGCACCAGCCGTCCCTCGCCGCGGCGTCGAGGCGCAGCGGTTTGAGCCCGCGGGCCGCCACCATGCCCTCGATCAGGATCTCGATCATCTCCTGGAAGCCGGGATCGACCGCGCGCACCCCGTCGTAGGCCGGGTGCTCCGAGATCGGCACGTGAACCAGCAGGTCGTAGGTCGGCATCCAGAAATCGAGGAACTGCTCCCAGGCGCGGACGGTGCCGGCGGCGTGCACCAGGTAACAGTAGTTGTCGAGCACCGAACGGTCGCAGAGCACTGTTTCATGCGTCGCCCGCGCCTCGATCTCCCAGGCGATCTGGGTGTGGAGGATCCACTCCTGGGCGGCGACGGTCGTGGCCTGGTTGATGGGCAAGGGACAGCGGCGCGCCACCTCCCGCACCATGTCGAGATCGACGTTGCGCCGTTTGAGGGCGGCGGCGAGCTCGAAACAGAGCGTGGTCTTGCCGACGCCGTGGCTGCCGATGAGGGCGACTTTCATCGAAGCCCCATCTTAGCGGAAGTTTTGAGTTTTAAGTTCTGAGTTTTGAGTTGACCCCCGCCCTTCCGAGTCGCCCGGGGGGAGGGTGGGAACTCAAAACTCAACACTCAAAACTCAACACTCCGTCAGCGTCCGGCCGGCGCTCCGGTCGGGCGCAGGGCGCCCGGAAGCTCACCCGCCGCCTCCAACATCGCCGCGTGGACCGCCTCGGCCGTCTCGGCCTCCATCAGGCGGGCGAGGCGGGAGGGGTGGCGGACGATCCAGGCCAGGCGCGACAGCCAGCGCAGGTGCAGGGCGTCGTTGCGCAGCGCGAGCAGGAAGAAGATGTTGGTCTTGCCCATGTCGGGCGAGCCGAAGACGACGCCCTCTTTCGAGCGTCCCATGGCGATGAACTGCTTCGGGAACTTGTCGGCGGCGCGGCGGCGGGCGTGCAGAAAGGCGACGCCTTCCGGCACCGCGGTCGGGACCAACCGCTCGCGGGCCGCCAGGGCAGCCTCCAGCCATCCCTGGTCCTCGACCAGGCCGAGGTCGGTGACGTGCTTGGCCATGGCGTGGATCACCTCGGGCCGGTTGGCGGCCTCGAGATTGGGCAGGATCTGCTCGACGGTGAAGATCTCCTCCATCGGGGCGTCGATGACCTGGTTGGGCGCCGTACCCGCGGTCGCCACCGACTCCGACGCCAGCGTGTCGAGGTACTCGTCGAGCAGGGCACGCCGGAACCGCCACTGGCCACCGATCTTGACGCCGGGGATCCTGCCTTCGTGGGCGAGTCGGACCAGGGTCCGTTCGGCGAGCTTGAGGTAGTCGGCGGCTTCCTTGGCGGTGAGATACGATTCCATCGAGCGCCCCCTTGCCGACCGAATGCGGTCGTCTCTGGCTGAATACTCCTTTTGCAGTGTGATGTCAAGGATCCCTCCGCCTCTTGCGTGGTCCCAGTCTGTGTGCTATCACGTTCCGGGTCCAAGCCCACGGCGGTTGTTGCGCCGCGCGCTTGGGTCCGATTTCGAGGGTGCGCGGCCCGATGCGCACGGCGCCTTCACGCGGCTCGACCGGGTGCGGCGTCGTCGATTGGGCCGTTCGCTGACTTCAGGGCCGGCGGCGCGAAAAGACCGAGACAGACAACCGGAATTCACCCGAGGAGGGAACAGCATGGACGTGGAAGCCAAGGTCAAAGAGATCATCGTGCAGCAACTGGGCGTGGACGCCGAGAAGGTGACTCCCGAGGCGTCGTTCGTCGATGATCTCGGCGCCGATTCGCTCGACGTGGTCGAGCTCGTGATGGCCTTCGAGGAGGAGTTCGGGGTCGAGATCCCGGACGAGGCGGCCGAGAAGATCGGCAGCGTCAAGGACGCGATCGAGTTTCTGAAGGCGAGCCAGGCCGGCTGATGGCTCGACGGGTGGTGGTCACAGGGATCGGCCTGGTCACTCCCCTGGGCGTCGGCACCGAGGAGACCTGGCGCGGCCTGCTGGCCGGGGCCAGCGGTGTTTCGACCATCACCAGATTCGACGCTTCGGACTACCCGGTCCGGATCGCCGCCGAGGTCAAGGGCTTCGAGCCCACGGACTGGATCGAGGCCAAGGAGGTCAAGAAGTTCGACCTCTTCGTCCACTACGCGCTGGCGGCGGCGCGGATGGCCCTCGATCACTCCGGTCTGGAGATCACCGACGCCAACGCGACCCGGGTCGGAGTCGTGATCGGCTCCGGGATCGGCGGCTTCCCACTGATCGAGCGCCAGCACGACACGCTGCGGGAGAGGGGCCCGAAACGGGTTTCGCCGTTCTTCATCCCGGGCGCCATCATCAACATGTGCTCGGGGCTGATCAGCATCCAGACCGGCGCCAAGGGCCCCAACATGGCCACCTGCACCGCCTGCTCGACCTCCGCGCACGCCATCGGCGACGCCCTCCTCTACATCCGCCACGGCTACGCCGACGCGATCATCGCCGGCGGCTCGGAAGCAGTGATCACACCCATGCCGCTCGCCGGTTTCGCCTCGATGCGGGCGCTGTCGACCCGCAACGACGAGCCCGAACGGGCGTCGCGGCCGTGGGACAGGGACCGCGACGGCTTCGTGATGGGCGAGGGCGCGGGGATCGTGATTCTCGAGGAGCTCGAGCACGCGAAGCGGCGGGGCGCCCCGATCCTGGCCGAGGTTCTCGGCTTCGGGATGTCGTCGGACGCGTTCCACATCTCGGCGCCGTCCGAGGACGGGGACGGCGCCATGCGGGTGATCCGCCTCGCGCTCGAGGACGCCGGGCGTAACCTCGAGGACGTCGACTACATCAATGCCCACGGCACCGCCACCCCGGCCGGCGACACGGTCGAGACCCGCGCGGTGAAGGGCGTCTTCGGCGCTCACGCGCGCGAGCTCATGGTGTCCTCCACCAAGTCGATGACCGGCCACCTCCTGGGCGCTGCCGGCGGTCTCGAGTTCGCGATCGCGGTGCTGTCCCTGATGCACGGCGTCGTGCCGCCGACCATCAACCTCGACCATCCGGAGCCGGAGAACGATCTCGACTACGTGCCGCACACGGCGCGAGAGGCCGACATCAAGGTCGCCCTCAGCAACTCCTTCGGGTTCGGAGGCACCAACGCCTGCCTGGTGGTCGGCAGGTTCGACTGAGGGTGCCTCGCCGCCCTCGCGACGAGAACCGGTGACCTATGCGGGCGAGTCTCAACAGCTGGTTGGCGCAATTCGCCCGCTTCTCGAGCCGGGTCGATCTCTACAACTTCGGCCGCTGGCTGGTGCTCGCGCTGTTGGTCGGGGTCGTGGCCGGGCTCGGCGGCACCTTCCTGACCTGGGGGGTCGAGGGGATCAGCTCGGTGCTGCTCGGTCAGGGCGCGGGGTTCCACGTTCCCGGCCACGGGGCCGCCGCCGACCCCACCTGGTCCGCCCCCGAGCGGCCGTGGGTGCTGCTGCTGGTGCTGCCCCTGGCCGGCCTGCTGGTGGGTTGGATCGTGCAGACCTTCGCCCCCGAGGCCGAGGGCCACGGCACCGACGCCGTCATCAATGCCTACCACCGCGGCCGGGCGGTGATCCGCCGCCGCGTGGTTCCGGTCAAGCTCATCACGTCGATGCTCACCATCGGCTCGGGGGGCTCGGCCGGACGCGAGGGGCCGGTGGCGCAGATCGGGGCCGGCTTCGGCTCCTACCTCGCGGACCTGCTCCGGCTCGGCTACCACGACCGGCGGGTGCTGGTGATCTCGGGCGTGGCGGCGGGTGTCGGCGGCATGTTCAGGGCGCCGCTGGGCGCGGCGCTGTTCGCGGTCGAGGTCCTCTACTCGGACCCCGACTTCGAGTCCGAAGCCCTCATCCCGGCCATCATCTCGTCCATCGTGTCGTATGTGGTCGTGGCCTCCTTCACCGGCTGGAACGCCATCTTCGACACCGCCGACATCCGCTTCGCGCGCCCGCACGAGCTGGTCGCCTACCTCGTGCTGGGCATGGTGCTCGCCGTCGTCGGCGTCATCTACGTCAAGGTCTTCTACGGGATGCGCGATGGGGTCTTCGCGCGGCTGCCGATCCCGGCCTGGACCAAGCCCGCCGTCGGAGCGCTGCTGCTCGCCGTGCTCGCCATCGCGGTGCCGCAGGTCATGGGCGGCGGCTACGGGTGGCTGCAGCTCACCCTGGACGAGCAGCTGCCGCTGAAGGTTCTCGTGCTCCTGCTGCCGGCGAAGATCCTGGCGACCTCGCTCACGATCTCGTCGGGAGGCTCGGGCGGCGTTTTCGCGCCGTCGCTGGTGATCGGGGGCGTCGCCGGGGCCGTGTTCGCCGACCTCGTTCAACGGGTCGCTCCGCAGTACGCGCCGCCGACCGCGGCCTGCGTGCTGGTGGGGATGGGGGGCTTTTTCGCCGGGGTCGCCAAGGTGCCCATCGCCTCCCTCATCATGGTCGCCGAGATGAGCGGCTCGTACGGGCTCCTGGTGCCGATGATGCTGGTGTCGTCGGTGGCCTTCCTGCTGATGCGCGGGGTCAGCATCTACGAGCAACAGGTCCCCGGGCGGGTCGATTCGCCGGCCCACATCGGCGAGTTCCAGATCGACGTGCTCGAGCGCCAGACCGTGCGCCAGGTCATGGACCCGAACCAGCGCATCGTCACGGTCGCGCCCGGGGCCTCCTTCGACGCGGTCCTGGCGCTGCTCGCGGATGCCGACCAGTACGCCTTCCCGGTGGTCGACGAGCACGGAATGGTGGAAGGCATGTTCAGCATCAACGACGTGCGCCGGGTCATGGCGACGCCGGAGGTGTGGCCCCTGCTCGTCGCCTCCGATCTCGGGGTGACCGCGCGCGGCATGGCCTACCTTGAGCCGGACGACGACCTCCACACCGCCCTGCAGCGCTTCACGGCCTTCCAGCGCGACATCCTGCCGGTCGTCGACGGTCGGCCGCCGGCGCCGGTGATCGGCCTGCTGCGGCACCACGAGGTCATGGAAGCCTACGACCGCGAGATCCAACGCCTGCGCGCCGAAAACGCGGACTAGCAATTCGCGGCGGGTCTGACCCGCCGCGAATTGCAATGCTACACTGGCGCCCATGAATGGCCATTCATTTTTCGGAAACATCGACCAAGGAGGCATGCCGTGAACTGTATCGTGTGCGTGGCCAGCGTTCCGGATACGGCGTCGGTCATCAAGCTGGGGCCCGACGGCAAGGGCATCGACGAATCGGGCATCAAGTGGATCGTCTCGCCGTACGACGAGTACGCGCTCGAGGCGGCGCTGCAGCTCACCGAGGCCAAGGGCGGCGAGGTGACGGTCGTGACCTACGGTCCGGCCAACGCGGAGGCGACGCTGCGCGACTGCCTCGCCCGCGGAGCACACCAGGCGGTGCACGTGCTCGGGGGCCAGAAGACCCTCGGCGACAGCTTCACCATCGCCAAAGTGCTGGCCGCGGTCATCAAGGACCGCCCACACGACCTCGTGCTGTGCGGCATCAAGGGCGTCGGCACCGACTGCGGCCAGGTCGGCCAGATGCTTGCCGAGCTGCTCGGTCTCCCGCACGTCGGCACGATCACCGAGCTCGAAGTGGGCGACGGCACGCTGGCCGCGACCCGCGAGGTCGAGGGCGGCAAGGAAAAGGTGTCGAGCCCGCTGCCGGCGCTCCTGACCTGCCAGAAGGGGCTCAACGAGCCGCGCTACGCGGCGCTCAAGGGCATCATGGCGGCGAAAAAGAAGCCGGTCGACAAAGTCGAGGTCTCGAGCCTCGGGATCGAGGAGGGGGCCGACCCCTTCTACTCCGTCGTGCGTCTCGAGCTGCCGCCGCCCAAGTCGGCGGGCACCATCATCCAGGGCGAGGACGACCCGGCAGCGGCCGCGGCCCAGCTCGTGAAACTGCTTCGCGACGAAGCGAAGGCGATCTAGGGAGGCGATGATGGCTGGCATTCTGGTATTCGTGGAGCAGCGCGACGGAGAGATTCGCAAGGCATCGCTGCAGGCCCTGTCGGAGGCCAGGCGGCAGGGCGGCGCCGGCGGCGAGGTGACCGCCGTGATCGCGGGCGCCGGCATCAAGGACGCGGCGGCGGGCCTCGGGAAATGGGGCGCGTCCAAGGTCTTCGTGGCCGACGACCCGAACCTCGAACGCTACTCGGCCGAGGGTTATGCCGAGGTCGTCTGCAAGGCCGCCGAGCAGGCGCAGCCGGCGGCGATCTTCTTCGCCGGCAGCGCGATGGGCCGCGACCTCGCGCCGCGCGCGGCCGCGCGCCTCGGTGTCGGCGCCCTCGCCGACGTCGTGGGGCTCACCCTCGAGGGCGAGGCCTTCACCGCCCGCCGCCCGGTCTACTCGGGCAAGGCGTTTGCCGAAGCGACCACGGCCGGCAAGAAGCCGCAGGTGATCACCCTGCGTCCGAATGTCTTCGCCGCCGAGGAGAGCGGCGGCACGGCGGAGGTGGTCGCCCTCGACGGGCTCTCGCTGTCGATCCGGGCGGTGGTCAAGGAGCTGGTGATGACGGCGGGCGGCGAGCTCGACGTGGCAGAGGCCGACATCATCGTGTCCGGGGGCCGCGGCATCAAGGGCCCGGAGAACTTCGCCCTCATCAAGTCGCTGGCCGACGCCGTCGGCGGCGCGGTGGGCGCCTCGCGCGCGGTGGTGGACGCGGGCTGGATCGAGCACTCCCACCAGGTCGGCCAGACCGGCAAGGTGGTGAGCCCGTCGCTCTACATCGCGTGCGGGATCTCGGGCGCCATCCAGCACCTCGCCGGCATGAGCTCGTCGAAGGTCATCGTCGCCATCAACAAGGACCCCGACGCGCCGATCTTCAAGATCGCCGACTACGGGATCGTCGGCGACCTCTTCGAGGTCATTCCGCCGATGGTGGACGCCATCAAGGCCCTGTAGGACGATCCGCTCCTGAAAGAACCCAACGGCGGGCTTCGGCCCGCCGTTTTCCGATCCCGATCCCGATCCCGATCCCGACGGGGGCCCGCCGGCCGCGGGCCGGGCCCGCGGCCATGCGTCCTCGGCCGGCAGGACCTCCGAACGCGAGCGTTCTGAGGTCCTGCCGACCTCGGCCGTTGCGCGCCAGAAGCGCGCCGGCGGGCACCTCACTGAGCGGCTCGTCGATGAACGTTGCCCGACCGAGGAGATGGGTAACAGTGAAACCGGGTACATAGGTAACACATGGATTGGTTCGTCGTCGAGCCTGTGGGAGCTGCGGGAAGGTGGCTTGCCGCAGGCGAAGCGGCTTTCCGCAGATTCCA
>DATIVB010000326.1:0-3073 GCA_035466375.1 Chondromyces sp. | reverse complement strand
GGGAGAGCATCCTGGAGAAGCGCAGCTCCTGGGCGCGGGTCGGGGCGAGGTCCTCCTCGTCGGAGGCGGCGAAGTGGGTCATGAGGCCCACGACCCGGAGCGAGCCGGCCGCCCGGAGGGTCGAGACGACCCCGGGGAGCGTGCTCTCACGGATCCCCAACCGCCCCATCCCGGTGTCGAGCTTGAGCTCGATGTCGAGGGGGCCGTCCCGTCCCACGCGGTCCACGAGCAGGCGCAGCTCATCGAGCGAGCTCACGGCAGGCACGAGGCGCGCGTCGCGCACGGCGGCGAGGAAATCCCGGCTCTCCCAGTCCTTGGCCCGGCTCACCAGGAAGACCGGGAGCTCGCGCGGAAGGCGCGAGCGGAGCGCCAGCCCCTCGTCCAGGGTCGCGACCCCCAGCTCGTCGGCATGCTCGGCGAAGACCTCGATCAGCGCGCCGACGCCGTGGCCGTAGGCATCCGCCTTGACCATCGCCCGGACGCGGGCGCCTTCCGGCGCCCACTCGCGGGCGAGAGCGAGGTTGGCGGCGAGGGCCGCGCGGCTGAGAGAGAGGCGGCTCAGGGCTGCTCCTCGGGCGGCGGCGCGCTCGCGCCCGCCCCGGCGAGGATCTCGCGCACCACGGAGCGGTCGTCGAAGTGGTGGAGCTCGGTGCCGAGGATCTGCATGGTCTCGTGCCCCTTGCCCGCGACGAGGAGGATGTCCCCCTCCGCGACGAGCTCGAGCGCGCGGGCGATCGCCGCCCTCCGGTCGGGCACGATCTCGTGCGCGCCGCCGTCGGCGCGCATGCCCGCCGCGACCTCTTCGAGGATCCTGGCCGGGTCCTCGGTGCGCGGGTTGTCCGAGGTCAGGATGGCGAGGTCGCTGAACTGCTGCGCGATCGCGCCCATGACCGGCCGCTTCGAGCGGTCGCGGTCCCCGCCGCAGCCGAAGACCGTGATGATCCTGCGGTGCGGGAGGGCGGCGAGGCTCTTGAGCACCTGGTACAGGCCATCCGGCGTGTGGGCGAAGTCGACGAGGATCTGCGCGCCGCACGAGTTCTCGATCGGCTCGAGCCTGCCCGGGGCGATGGTGCCCGCCTCGAGGCCGGCGACGACGGCCTCCTCGGCAATGCCGAGTGCGAGGCCCATTCCGGCGGTGCCGAGCATGTTGCGGAGGTTGTGCTCGCCGACCAGGGGCGACCGGAGCCTGCGGCTGAAGGCCGGCGTCTTGAGGACGAAGGCGGTCCCGGACTGGGAAAGCCGCGCGTCCTCGGCGGTGACGTCGACCCCCGGCTCGAGGCCGAAGGACAGGCGGCGCTCCCCCGGCAGCCGCGCGTAGAGCTTCCGCCCGTGCGCGTCATCGGTGTTGATGACCCCGATCCCCTGTTCCTCGAGGTGGCTCGCGAAGAGCACCGCCTTGGCCTCGCCGTAGTCCTCGAGGTCGCGGTGGAAGTCGAGGTGCTCGGGCGAGAGGTTCGTGAACGCCGCCGCCGCGAACCGCAGCCCGTCCACCCGGTGCAGCCGCAGGGCGTGGGAGGAGACCTCCATCGCGACGTGGCGCACGCCGGCCTCCCGGATGTCGTGCAGGAGGCGCTGCAGATCGAGGGCCAGCGGAGTCGTGTTGCGCGCCTTCAGCGCCCGGCCGGGCCACCGATACTGAATCGTCCCGATCACCGCCGAGGGCACCCCGGCCGCCGTCCAGAGGGCCTCCAGGAGGTAGGTCGAGGTGGTCTTACCGTTGGTGCCGGTGAAGCCGGCCAGGGTCATTCCCTGGGCCGGGTGGCCGAAGAACTCGGCCGCCAGGAGGGGCATCGTCGCCAGGGTGTCGCGCACCCGCACGCAGGGCAGCGGCGACGGCGACGGCAGCTCCTCGACCACCGCCAGTGCGGCCCCTGCGGACGCGGCGGCGTCGAGGTATCGGTGTCCGTCCGTCTTCGTTCCCCGCAACGCGACGAAGCAGGTGCCCGGCCCCACCTCCCGCGAGTCGTAGGCGAGCCCCTCGATGCCGCCGGGCAGCTCGCCCCGCACCTCGAGCACCTCGACCCGTCCGAGAAGGCGTTTCGTCTCGATCATCGCCGGCCGTCCTCCTCATCGGCGCGAACTCAGGCGTGTTGGCGAGCGATCGGCAGGTGCGGCTAGGCTGGCGCTCCTTGTCCGTCCCGAGCCCGAGCCCGTTACCGTTGCCGTTCCCGATACTATAGTCCTACTGAGAGGAAGAGTGTGATGTTCTTCGATTTCGAGAAGCTCGACGTGTATCAGGTTGCGCTCGACTTCGTCGTATCGGCGGATCAGGTGGCCCACAAGCTGCCGAGGGGGCGTAGGTACCTGAAGGACCAGCTGCTCCGAGCTGCAAACTCGATCGCGGCCAACATCGCGGAGGGTGTGGGAGAGTACTCTCCGGCCGAGAAGGTACGCTTTTACCGAATTGCACGACGATCAGCTGTCGAATGCGCGTCTCACCTGCTGGTCTCTCAGCGACTCGACCTCGTACGCGACGATGACCTCCTGGATCGAGGGCGAGACCAACTCCTTCGCATCGTCGCCATGCTGACGTCTCTGGCAAGGTCGATCTCTGAGAAGAACCCGAATCTTCGGTAACGGTAACGGTAACGGGCTCGGGCTCGGGTTTGAACAACCGGCTCTCAGGTCATGTGAACGCCGATGCCGTCCTCCCCCACCGGGCCGCCGCCTACCAGGTGCGGGTGACCTTGAGCAGGCCCCGCGGCGTCTCCGTATCGTAGCCCCTGGCCCGCGTGAGGTGGTAGCAGAAGAGCTGCGCCGGCACGATGCCGACGATCGGGCTCACCCACTCGGGCAGGTCCGCGGGCAGCCGCATCGGAGTCGTGGCCAGATCGAGCGCGCTGTCGTCGTTCGACACGACCACGAGCTCCGCGCCGTGGTCCGCGGCGAGGCTCCCGAGCAGGCCGCGGGCATCCTCGAAGACCGCCCCCCTGGGGACCACGGCGAGGATGGGGAAGCCGTGGGAGACGATGGCGATGGGTCCGTGCTTGAAGTCCGCCGACGAGTAGGGCTGGGCGACCACGTAGGTCAGCTCCTTGAGCTTCAGCGCCCACTCGAAGGCGGTCGCGTAGTT
>DATIVB010000325.1:0-3392 GCA_035466375.1 Chondromyces sp. | reverse complement strand
AGCCACCCGTGCCCGTCTCCGATCCCGATCCCGATCCCGTTCCCGATCCCGATTCCGAAACACGGCGGCAGCGGCAGACGGCAGTGCCAGTGGCAGTGGCAGCTTCAGTGGCAGAGGGCCGCGTCCGTGGCAGCGACCGTGGCAGCGAGCCGGCGGCGCGACCGCGGCATGGCCACCTCCGTGTCGTTCCCACGGCTCGATTCGAGGAGTCCATCGAACCACAGAGGCACAGAGGGCACAGAGCCGCACAGAGGGTGTTCCGACCCATCGCAGGAGCATCCGGAGACTATCTTGGTGCGACGTCATGATGTCTCTCTGTGGCTTCTCTGTGTTCTCCGTGCCTCTGTGGTTCGGGTGGGTGGGCGGAAGACCCGAAATCCGAAATCCGAAATCCGAAATCGGCCCAGAACCTCGCCTCACGTGCTCTCGGTTGAGCCGGTCGTTGGAACGTTCAAACGTTCAAACGACTTACTGCGACGCCAGGGGGAGCGTGACGACTATCCTGGTGCCGCCGCCCCGCCGGTCCTCCACCGCCACGGTGCCCCCGTAGGATTCGACGATCGCCCGCACCAGGGCGAGCCCGAGACCGGTGTGGTTCAAGCCGTTGTCCTCCCCCGGCCGGTAGGTGAAGAAGCGCGCGAAGATCCGATCGCGGTGCTCGGCCGGAACCCCGGGCCCCTCATCGTCGACCGTGACCTCGGCCCTGCCGGCGAGCGTTCGCAGGGTCACCGCGACCCGGCCTCCCGGCGGTGAAAAGCTGACGGCGTTGTCGAGCAGGTTCTCGAAGACCTGGGTCAGCCGGTCCGCCGAGGCCTCGACCACGACGGTGCCATCGGCGGCGGCGAAGTCGAATGCCGGGCCGGTGCCGGAGAAGCGCAGCCGGAAGCTCTCGATCAGGGCCGGAAGGAGCTCGTCGAGCCGGACCGCAGACCGCTCCTCGTCATCGAGCAGCGCATCGATGCGCGAGATCTCCCGTGCCTCGGTCAGGAGGTGTTCCATCCTGGCGACGTCCTTCTGGATCATGAGCAGGAACCGCCGCCGCTCGGCCGGGGTGACATCCTCGAGGGCCATGTCGGTGGCGGTGCGGATCGAGGCCAGCGGGTTCTTGAACTCGTGCGAAACGTCGGCTGCGAAGGCTTCGGTGGAACGGAGGTGCTCGTCGAGCTGACGGGTCAGCTCGGCCAGGGCCCGCTCGAGGTCGCCGATCTCGTCCCGGCGCGCGCTCGGCGAGAACGAGCCCTGCAGGCGCCCCCGCCGATCGAGGATCGTCCCCGCCCGGCGGCGCAGGCTGGCCAGCGGCCGCGCGATGGTGGTCGCCGCCACCAGGCTCAGGACGACGGCGGCGCCGAGGCTGAGGAGAAAGACCTTGAAGACGTCGAGGCGGACCGCGTCGAGCGCCTGCAGGATGCGGCCGGTGGACTGCGACACCAGGACCGCGCCCGCGATCGACCCCTCGACCCGGACCGGGATGGCGATGTGGAGTGTCACCGAGCGGCGCGGCTCGCCGCTGATCCTGGTCGCGGCCCCGTAGCGTCCGGCGAGAGCGCTCTGCACCTCGGGGCGCGCCAGGAGGTCGGTCGACAGGTCGGTGTCGGCGCCGCTCGGCGCGTCGACGGCGCGCTGGCGCAGCAGGCGGAAGGGCAGTGATCCGATGCGGTAGAGAAGATTGGTCCCGTCCGGCGCCTCCTCCGCGGCCCGATCGGTGGCGGACTCGTCGGGTTCCCGGCGCGGCCCCAGCAGGGCGGAGTCCGCGATGACAGCCCCCGCGGCATTGACGACCCGCAGCCGCGCGAGATGGCGCTGGCCGAGCTGCACCAGGATCCGCAGCGCGTCGTCGGCCTCGAGCCGGTCCCGGGCTTCGAGGGCGGCGGCGAGGAGCCGGCCCTCCTGCGCCATGGTGCGCTCCTGGGCGTCGAGAAGTTGGCGTTCGTAGGTGTCGAGGAAGAGCACGCCGGCGACCGGCAGGAAGACGATCAGCACGTTGAAGGCGAGCAGACGGATGGAGATGCGGGAGGGAAAGCGCAGTTTCATCGGGCGGCGATCAGTCGTTCCCCTCGGTGTAGCGGTAGCCGAGCCCGTAAACCGTCTCGACGCCGCTGAACCCGGCGTCGATGGCGAGGAACTTCTTGCGGATCCGCTTGATGTGCGAGTCGATCGTGCGGTCGGACACGAAGGTGTCGTGGGGATAGCCCTCGGTCATCAGCTGGTCGCGGGTCTTGACGTGCCCCGGCCGCCGCGCGAGCGCGTGCAGGATCATGAACTCGGTGACCGTCAGCGGCACCGTTGCGGCCCGCCAGCGCGCGGTGTAGCGCCGCAGGTCGAGCTCGAGATCGCCGACGTGCAGCAGCTCCTCGGCCGCCCCCGCCGGCTCGCGACCGAGGGCCACGCGGCGGAACAGAACTTTGACCCGCGCCAGGAGCTCCCGCATCGAAAAGGGCTTGCAGAGGTAATCGTCGGCACCGAGCTCGAGCCCGAGAACCCGGTCGAACTCCTCGTCGCGCGAGGTCAGAAAGATGATCGGCAGCGTCTCGGACAGCGTCCGCAGGCGGCGGCAGAGCTCGAGCCCGTCCATGCGCGGCATGATGATGTCCAGAATGACCAGCTCAGGGAGCTCCTGCTGGAAGGCCTCCCAGGCCGAGATGCCGTCGGCGAAGCCGCTCACCCGGTACCCCTCGCGTTCGAGGGCGAAGGCGACATTGTCCCGGATGTTCTGCTCGTCCTCGACGATGGCGACCCGCTCGGCCATGGAGGCAGCGTAGCCCACCAATTTGCTGTGCGCAATTCGCGCACAGCAAATTGGAAATTAGGAGTGAGGAATTCGGAATTAGGAATTCCCTCCCCACCCCCCACGCACAGCGAGGGACCTGGTGCGGGTTCATTGCGCGAGCAGGGGCAGTGACAGCGGCAGATTCAGTGACAGCTTCAGCGTCAGAGGGCAGCGACCGTGGCAGTGGCAGTGGCAGTGGCAGCGGGCAGGCGGGGCGACCGAGGCATGACCACCCCCGGGTCGTTCACACAGATCGATTCGAGGAGACGGTCGAACCACAGAGGCACAGAGGGCACAGAGGGGGCACGGAGCCCAACCGTCCGCCCACGTCGCAACCACGAAGGCACGAAGACACCAAGGGATTCACCAAGCACCCCGCCCGCCCGAAAAACGCAGAGGCGCGGAAGCGCAGAGTCGCCCTCCAACCCGAGAACGCAAAGGCGCAAAGGCGCAAAGGCCCAAAGGCGCAAAGGGGCTGGTGCCGGGCACGGGCGCCCTTCAGTCTCGTGGCGGCAGTACAGCAGGCGATCGGATCGCCTGCCGCCGGTGAGAAGCGGGCGAACTCCGACTTGGTGTCTTCGTGGTTGCGACGTACGTGGGCGGGTGGAAATCCGAAATCCGAAAT
>DATIVB010000324.1:0-13775 GCA_035466375.1 Chondromyces sp. | reverse complement strand
CTCAACCGCCTCGAGCAGGGGGCTGCGCGCGACAGAGTGCAGAGCTGGCTCCGCCGCGGTATCCGCAAGGACCCCGCCCTGAAGCGGGAGGCCCGCTTCGAGGAGGCGTTCCTGGCCTGGTTCCCGTTCGTGCGCGCGCAGCTCGACGCGGTGGGCTGGGTCCTCGGGATCCGCGAGAAGAAGCGCAAGCGCGGCAACCGCTGGGAGACGGTCCGGGAGCCGGTCGAGCTCGAGGTGGAGCGCGAGGTCGACCTGACGGTGCCGACCGCCGACATGGCCGAGTTCGGGGTCCACCGCGTCAATCTCGCGGGCGACGAGATCCGGGAGCTCGACGAAGCGCTGCTGCGGAGCCGCGGCATGGTCTTCCGACCCAACCGCTCGCTCGAGGAGTCCGCGGCGGAGCTCTCCGAGCGCGCCCTCGCCGAGATCGCGCGCGGGCACGGCCTCGACCGCGTCAGCTTCTCGTGGCTGGCGGCGGTGCGCCGCCGGGTCGCGCTCGTGTACTACCCGCTGTGGGTGGTGCGTTACGGCTTCCGCGGCCGCACCTACCAGGTCCTGGTGGACGCCGAGGACGGCTCCCTGGCCTTCGGCAAGGCCCCGGGTAACCATCTCTACCGCGCGCTCAGCCTGGTTGCCGCCTGCGCGGGCGCCTGCTTCGTGGGCACCACGATCCTGCAGCACGCGGGGGCCTTCCTGCGATCAGAGAACGGCCTCATGGGCCTGGGCCTGGTGGGCCTGGTGCTGGCAGGTCTCGTGTACTGGGGCTATTCCCAGTTCCGCCACGGCGGGGTGGTGGAGGAGGGCAGCGGGCTGGCTCCGGGACGCGAGCGGGCCTCCCTCGCCGCCACGGTGCAGGACGCGATGGAGAAGCTGCAGTGAGCCTGCGCCTGGTGCCCCTCGACTGCCCGTCCTGCGGCTCGGCGCTGCGCGGCGAGGGTCTGGACACTATCTTCTTCTGCACCCACTGCGGCGATGCGGCGGTGCTCGAGGAAAACGGGTTGCGGATGGTGGAGAGCAGCGCCCTGCTGCCGGCCCCCGGCCGCAGCGCGGCCGTGTGGCGGCCGGCGTGGCGCCTCGAAGCGGTGGTGACGGTCCGCGATCGACTTCGCTCGGGAGGACGGCGCAGCGACGGCTGGCAGGGCCGCCGGGTGTTCGTGGTCCCGGCGTTCGCACTCGGTCTCGCCGACCTCACGAGACTCGCGCGGGCGCTGTCGGAGAGCGCCGGAACGACGGCCGAGGTGCCGCGGGAACCGATCCACGGCGGCACCCTCGCGTTCGAGGACGCGGTGACCATCGCGCGCCACATCGTCATCGGGGACGAGGTCCGGAAGTCCGACATGCTGGCATCGCTGACGGTGGATCTCGAGACGGAATCCAGCCGGCTGGTGGCGATTCCCTTCGAGAGGGTTGGCGGCAGGCTGCAGTGCGCGGTCACCGGCGTGGCCGTCGGGGGGTGAGCTCGGCGGGCCGCGATCAGGCCCCGCCGTCCCGTGCCGGGCCCCGCTGAAGGTCGAGCCTCCGCCCGCAGCCGGTGCTCGCCGAATGTCCGCCGCCTGCGAGAACCACTCGGAGACCTGTGTGGAAGCTTTCTCGGCGTGATGCGTAGGAGTGTCTGGAGATCTCAGTTGCTACACTTGACAGTGCCACGATCCCGGAGGTGACACATGGGGACCTCGATTCTCATCGTCCTGCTTATCGGCCTGCCGGCGCTGCTCTTTTTCGTCTATCTCGTCGTGCGCATGCGCTACAAGAAGGCCGGCCCGGACGAGGCGTTGATCGTCTACGGCCGGCGCAAGTTCTTCGGCCGCAAGGTGCGCTCGGTCAAGGGCGAGATCGAAGGGTTCCGGATCATCCGCGGCGGCGGCACCTTTGTGTGGCCGGCCTGGGAGCAGTACGAGATCCTGTCGCTGAGGATGATGACGCTCGAAATCGACATGCCCCACGTCTACACCGTGCAGGGCATCCCGATCAACGTCAAGGCGGTGGCCCAGGTCAAGGTGCAGGGCGACATCGACCACATCCGCAGCGCCGCCGAGGGATTCCTCGGCATGCCGGTCGACGCCATCCAGGCGACGATCAAGGAAACGGTGGCCGGCCACCTCCGGGGCATCGTCGGCACGCTGACCGTGGAGGAGCTGTATCGCGACCAGCGCCGCTTCCAGGAGAAGGTCCGCGAAGAAGCGCACGTGGATCTCGAAGGCATGGGATTCGAGTTCCGCTCGTTCGTCTTCCGCGCCATCCAGGATGACCAGGGCTACCTCAACGCCCTCGGCCAGCCGAAGATCCAGGAGGCCCTCAAGGGCGCCCGCATCGCAACCGCCAACGCCGACCGCGACGCCGCCATCGAGGAGGAGCAGGCGCGGCAGCAGAAGGAGCAGAAGCGGATCAACGTCGACACCGAGATCGCGGAGGCGGACCGCGCGCTGAGCCTCAAGAAGGCCTCGATCAAGAAGGAGGTCGACGTCGCCGACGCGCAGGCGGTCAAGGCCGGTGAGATGGAGGTCAAGGTCCAGGACATCAGGATCGCCGAGCGCGAGGTCGAACGCCAGAAGCTCGAGCTCAACGCCGAGATCCGCGAGCAGGCCGACGCCAAGAAGTACGAGGCGGAGCGCCTGGCCGACGCCAAGAAGTACACGGTGGAGCAGGAGGCGTCAGCCGAGCGGCTGCGGCGCGAGCAGGCCGCCAAGGCGCTGCAGGCCGAAGGCATCGCCAAGGCGGAGGCGGAGTCGGTGCAGCGGCGGCAGATCGGGCTCGCCGAGGCCGAAGCCATCCAGGCGCGAGGCGAGGCGGAGGCCGAGGCCCGTCGCAAGCTCGCCGAGGCCCTCAAGCTCTACAACGAGGCAGGTCTCTCCATCGAGGCCCTCAAGGTGTTGCCCGAGATCGCGGCCGCGGTCGCCGAACCGCTCGCGCGCGCCGGTCAGACGACCATCATCTCGAACGGCGGACGGCCCGGCGACGGTACCGGTGCGGCCCGCCTCACCGACGACGTCATCCAGGTTCTGTCCCAGCTCGGCCCGGTCATGAAGCAGCTCTCGGGAGTCGATCTCGACAGCCTGCTGCACAACATCGCGCGGCTCCCGGGTGCGGCGGCGGACGCGATGGAGAAGGGCCCCACGAAAGGGGCTGGCTCGAATGGAAACGAGGTCTTCGGGAGGGGCTAGATGGGCGCGCAGCGGGAGCTCAATGCGCTCCTCTTCGAGCTGCAGGCGGCGGCGTCGCCGCTCGAACGGGCGAAGATCCTGGCCCGCGCCTGGCGCACGGTGCGCGGCCTGAACGCTGTCGACCGGCGGCTGCTCGTCCGCCACGCGGGCTTCGAGGGCGCCGAGCAGATCGTGGAGGGGCTCGTCGCGCGGCGCGGAGGTGTGGCGCCGGCACTGCTGCTGCGGACGCTCGGCAATGCCCGCTCGAGCGACGGCGCCGCGCTCGGGGAGCTGCTGCAATCGATCCGGGATCCGGGGCGCCGCGCGGGGTTGGCCGATCAGGGAGTTCGGGTGGCCGAGGAGCTCCTGCGCGAGCCCGTACCCGATCCGCCTCGGGAGACAATCAACGAGGCGGAGCGCGAGTCGCGCGACATCGACGAGATCGCCGCCGCGGCCGAGGAGGAGGCGCTGGCGGCGCTGCATGCCATCGACAGGTCGGGTGAGGTTGACGGGCCGAGGGAGGGAAAGGCCGCAGAGCCGCCATCCACGGACGAAACCGCGCCCCGTAACATCGTGCGCCCCGCCCCGGCCCCGGGGCTCGCGCGCGGCCCGGGCGGCGCCGGATCGCCGCCGCGAGCTCCGGAGGCCGCGTCGATCGAACCGGGGCCGGCCCTTCCCCGGCACAGCGCGGCACCCGGCTGGAGGACGCTCTCCGAGCCTTCGGCATCGCCGCCGGCGTCTCCTGCCGAGGCAGCGGCCGAAGAAGGTTCGCGCCTAACGGGGGACGCCGCGAGCTTCGACGCCGCCAAGGTTCTCTCGGCCCTCGGTGCCGATGACTCGGTCGTGTCGCGGCTGCTCGTCCTGCACCGGGAGCTCGATGCGTTTCGTGGCTCGAGCACTGGCACCTTGCGCGAGTTGCTGCTGTCGTTTCCCGACGGCTGGCCGCGGCGACGTGCCCTGATGTCGCTGATCCGGGGCGGGGTCATCGTCGGGCCGGACGGGGCCGTCGAGCTCGCGGCAACCCTCGAACGCGAGCCCGATCGGAGGTGGTGCCTGGGCCTGGTTGCGGCGGGCACCGCGCTCAAAGGCCCTGCGCTGCAGCGGGCCCTGGAACTGGTGGATTCGACCTGGGCCAAACGGAGGCTGGCGGGCGGCTGAGGTGCCGGTTTTCTCGACGATTCAGGCGACCGAGGTGTGTCGAACGGCCGTCACTCGGCGGCGCCGTGGATTCGCAGAAGCTCCTTGAAGCGCGGGTCGCCGCGGATCGGGTCCCAGACCGGATCGTGCTGAAGTGTTTTCACCGACAGCCATCCCGGCAGAGACAGGGCCTTCTGGATGGTCTTGACCGCCTTGTAGGGCTCGTCGGTCCAGGCGTAGATCTTGGCGAGACGCACGAGGTAGGTGTGGCCGGCCATGGCGTCGGCCGACACCGGCAGCAGCGCCACCGCCCGCTCGCCGGCCTCGATCGCCCGCTTCCGGTCGCCGAGCATGGCGTAGGACCAGCCGAGGGCCGCGTGCAGCGCCGGATCGGCCGGAGAGAGCTCGCGAGCCCTTTCGAGGGAGGCCCGCGCTTCATCACAGACATCGAGAGTCGGCCCGACGGCACCCCCGCGCACCTGCGCCTCGCACTGGCAGAGCGATTTCGGGAACACCTCTTCATTGATCGGGTCCGAGATGAGCTCGTCGGCCTCGTCGATCCAGTGCAGGGCAGCCCGGGAGTCGCGCTCGAAGAGAGCCTGCTCGAAGCGGTAGAGGCCCTGCTGCGCGGGGTCCTTGTCGGGCATCGCCTCGAGGACCTCTCGCGCAGCCGCCGCCGACCCGTCCCGCGCGCGCAGGATCCTGGCGTAGAAGACGTAGGGGAAGATGTCGTCCGGGGCCATCTCGATGGCGCGTCGGCAGTGAGCCGCCGCCTCGTCGTAGCGCCGCATCCGTCCGCAGGTGGACGCGAGGTCGACGACGTTGACGTCGCTCTTCGGGTCCATCACCGCGGTCCGCTGCAGGGCGTCGAGCGCCTCCTCCCAACGCCCCTGGCGGCGCAGCACAACCCCGATGCTGGCCATGATGAGGGGGTCGTTGGGGCGCCCGGCGGCGGCGGCGCTCAACTCGGCCAGCGCCTGCGCGAAGTTCCTCTGGCCCCAGTAGTAGTAGTAGCCGAGCGCGCGGTGGCCCTCGGGTAGCCCGGGTTCGATCTCGAGGGCGCGGTGGGCGGCGGCGTAGGCGCCCGCAAGCCGCTGCGGCGAGCGGTCGTAGCGGAAGTGGAACATCTGGCTGTGGAACTCGCTGACCGCCGCGTGCGCCAGCGCGAACCCGGGGTCGATCTCGACTGCGCGGGCGAAATTCTCTCCTGCGGACTGGAGCTCGCTGAGCTCGAAGCTCCAGCGATGCGGAAGCCCGCGCAGATAGGCCTCGTAGGCCGTCATGTCGGCGGTCGGCCTGGACTCGAGCACGCTCCGCTCGGGTTCCTGAAGAGGCACCCTCAGCGCCTCGACGACGTTGAGGGCGAGGTCTGAAAGCACGTCGAACATTCCGGACAAGGGGCGGTCGTAGCTCCCACTCCACAGCAGCGACTGGTCCGCCACCTCCATCAGCCGCGCGTCCAGCTGCAGCCTCGGGCCGCCGACCGCCTGCCGGTCGAGGCGCACGTCCGCCGACAGCA
The DNA here is from genome assembly GCA_035466375.1 of Chondromyces sp. GTDB lineage: Bacteria > Acidobacteriota > Thermoanaerobaculia > Thermoanaerobaculales > Sulfomarinibacteraceae > Sulfomarinibacter. The sequence goes on along the minus strand of DATIVB010000324.1, from coordinate 7,979 downwards.
CGTGGTCGGCGCCGAGCTCATCGCCGATGGCCCCGATCGGCGTGTCGGCAACTGCCGCCGCCTGCGCACTCGATCTCGAGATGACCACGAGCCCGCTGACTGCGGTCAGCCGGTCGGTGATCTCGTCGGTGAGGCCGGCGGGAAAGAACGCGTCATCGGCGCTCCCGAGATTGGCGAAGGGCATGACCACGAGGTGGGGCGCGCCGGCGTCCGGGGAGGACAGCGCCAGGCCCGACTCCTCGCGTTCGAAGAGGCCGCACGAGGTCGCTGCAATGATGACCGCAAGCGCGACCAGTGAACGCCGCACATGGCCCTTCCGGCGGCGAGACCCCGGTGAGCGTTGGTCGTGCTGGACACGCTGCGACTCCATGAACCGGCCTCCAGCGGTCGCGGCGTTGGTCCGGATGAGACCAGGCGCGGCCGTGTGCTCGATGATACTCCGACCCGGCATGTCCTGACCGCCCGCTCAAGCCGGGCGAGCAGCGTCGTCGAGACACCCGCGGAGCCGCTCGGCGAGCATGGAGTACCGGGTGCGCATCTTCGCGTTGCTCACGGCGCGGCCGAGCGCCCGCGTCGAGCCGACGATCACCACCAGGCGTTTGCCGCGGGTGATGGCGGTGTAGAGCAGGTTGCGCTGCAACATCACGTGGTGCTGGTGGTGGAGAACGATCACCACTGCGGCGTACTCGCAGCCCTGGGCCTTGTGGATCGTGCACGCGTAGGCCGGCACCACGTCCTCGAGGTCGTCGGCCGAGATTTTCAGCCGGCGTTCGTCGAAGCGTACCGTCAGCTCGCGGTCGCCGTGGTGGATGGACTCGATGCGGCCGAGGTCGCCGTTGAAGACCTCGAGCTCGTAGTTGTTGCGCACCTGCATGACCTTGTCGCCGACCCGGAATTGGCGCCAGCCGACCACGAGCTCGCGGCCCGGCGGGGTCAGGACCGCCTGCAGCCGTTCGTTCAGCCGCCCGACGCCGAGCTCGCCGCGGTGCATCGGCGCCAGCACCTGGATGTCGTCGATGGGATCGAGGCCGTACTTTTCGGGAATGCGCCGCGCCGCGAAGTCGACGGCGAGCTCGGCTGCCTCCGAGGGATCGTCGCGCGACACGAAGAAGAAATCGCTGTGCTCGGGGTCGGGCGCCAGCCGCGGCATGTTGCCGGAGTTCACGCGGTGGGCATTGACGACGATCAGGCTGCGTTCGGCCTGGCGGAAGACCTCGTGGAGCCGGACGACGCGGACCCGCCCGGATCGGACGAGATCGGCGAGCACGTTGCCGGGCCCGACTGACGGCAGCTGATCGGCATCGCCCACCAGGACGACCCGGCAGGGAGGGGGCACCGCCTGCAGGAGGGCGGCGGCGAGCTCGATGTCGAGCATCGAGACCTCGTCGACCACCAGGCAGTCGGCCTCGACGGGGTTTTCACGGTTGCGGTTGAAGGACCGGGTCTTCGGGTTGAACTCGAGCAGGCGGTGGATGGTGGCGGCAGGGTGGTCGGTGGCCTCCGAGAGCCTCTTGGCGGCCCGGCCCGTGGGGGCGCAGAGGAGCACCCTCAGATCCTTGCGGTCGAGGATCTGCACGATCCCGCGGATCAGGGTCGTCTTCCCGGTCCCGGGCCCGCCGGTGACCACGACGACCTTCTCCAGCAGGGCGGCCGCCAGGGCCTCCCGCTGCTCGGCGCCGAGCCGAATCTCGGACTGGCCCTGGAACCAGGCGATCGCGAGGTCGGCGATCACGGGGTCGGCGCCCGGCGCCGCTTGCAGGACCGCTGCCAGGTCGCGGACCGAGCCGACCTCGGCTGCCTCGAGGCGCGGCAGATAGACGGCCGGCGGCTTCTCGCCGCGCGGGTGGATTCGGACCAGCTGACGCGCCGCCAGGCTCGCCAGCGCCGGCGGCAGCGTGGCGGCTTCGGCCCCGAGCAGAACAGCGGCGGCTGCGAGGAGCTCGTCCTCGGGAAGGAAGACATGGCCCTGGCCGGAGGACTCGCGCAGAGAGTGGAGGATCCCCGCCTCCAGGCGCTCGAATGCGTCCTCCGGGATCCCAAGCTGGCGCGCGATGCGGTCCGCGGTGAGGAAGCCGACCCCGAAGATCTCCTCGGCGAGCCGGTAGGGGTTCGAGCGCACGACCTCGACCGAGCCCGGACCGTAGCGCCGGAAGACCTTGACCGCGATGTTCGGCGACACGCCGTGCGCGGTCAGGAAGACCATGATCTGCTGGATGCCGCGGTACTGTCCCCAGGACTCGCGGATGCGCTCGAGAGTGGTCGGACCGATACCGCGCACCTGGCGAAGAAGCTCCGGCTCGGAGTCGAGGACCTCCAGGGTGCGGAGTCCGAAGGCCTCGACGATCTGCTCCGCGCGCTTCGGGCCGAGCCCCCTGATCTTGCCCGAGCCCAGGAAGCGGCGCAGACCGTCGAGGGTGGACGGCTCGACGTGGAGGTAGGACTCGACCTCGAACTGGCGGCCGTAGCGGGGGTGCTCGACCCACTGCCCGCTGAGCCGCAGATCGTCTCCCTCGCGCACGCCGAGCAGTGGCCCGATCGCGGTCAGCGGCGCGCTGTCCTCCGGGTCGAGGCGGACGACGCACCAGCCGTTCTCTTCGTTGCTGAAGAGAATGCGCGCGACCCTCCCGTGGGCCGACTGCCGTTCCTCGCCTGCTTGTCCCGGCATCGGGGCGATTGTAGGCCAGCTTTCAGCCGCCGTCGAACCCCATGAGAGCGCGGACCCGCGCGGCATTGTCATGGTCGGTGAGGAGTTCGAGGAGGGACAGCGCGACCTCCACCGCGGACGACGGGGCGGTGGAGGTGAGGACCCGGCCGTCCCGCACCACCGAGGCATCGACGAGCTCGCACCCATAGCCGGCCAGTTGGCGGCGGCGGCGGCCGTCTCCCAGGTGGTAGGTCGTTGCGCGCCGGCCCTCGAGCACACCCGCGTGCGCCAGGGGGAGCGCTCCGACGCAGATGCTGGCGATTGGCTTGTTCCGGCTGTCGAAGGCACGGATGAGGTCAACCACCGGCTGTGAGAAGACCTGCTCGTAGTAGCCGTACTCTTCGAAACCACCCGGGACGGCGAGGGCGTCGAAGGTCGAGGGATCGATGTCGCCGATCACGGCGTCCGGCAGGAGTCTCATGCCGAAGGTGCTGACCACCTCGCGGTCGAGTGCGACGGTCACGACCTCGATGGCCTCGGAGCCCTCCAGCGACGCCCATCCCAGAACATCGAAGAAGGCCGCGGCCTCGAGGATCTCGACCCCGCCCGGCAGGAGCAGCGCCACGCGTTTCACGATGCGGCCCCAGGCTCGCGGAGGCTCGATGGCAGGTTCTCGGAGTCGCGCGGCGAAAAACCGCAATTCTCGAAGGCCAACAACCGGGCGACGGCGGCGAGGTCGGGGGAGGCCGTGGCGAGCACGTGCTCATTGAAGTCCACCGGTCCGCGGCTCGCGCGCAAGCTTCGTGTCAAGATCTCACCCATGGCGCCCCCGTTGCGGCTCCGAGCCCGGCCCGGGCACTGCGAGACAATACCATTGGTGTCAGCAAAGACCAGGCCAGGATATCGTCAGCGACCAGACCCGCCGCGGTGGTGAACCAGAAACCTCCGCCCTGCCGTCGCGATGGCGACCAGCACCGCCAGGCTGACGAGGGCGAGGGGGCTGTGGTTCACGAGTCGAATGACGAGGGCCGCGGTCGCAGCGGCAGCGGTCACGGTGGCGGTTCCGGTGATCAGCCGGAGGCCCGCCCGTTCGTGAAAGGCGAGTCCGCCGACGGCCGTGAAGATCAACAGGAACGCGAGGCTCGCAGCCTCGACGAGGTTTTCCAGGTTGCCGACGACTGCGAGAACCGCCGACAGGGTGCCGAGGAAGAGCACGGCTCGATCCGGCTGGCCGGCGCTGTTCTTGTGGTCGAGAGCCTTCGGGAGCTCGCCGTCATCGGCGACGATGTAGGCCAGGCGGGCGGTCGCGAAGAGGGTCGAGTTGATGGCGGATCCGGTCGAGAAGGCGGCGCCGACGGTCACCAGGACGAGCCCGGCGACACCAAATGCCTGCCTTCCTGCGACCGCGAGGGCGACCTCGTGGTGTTCGACGATCTGGTCGGACCCGATCAGCATCGCGGTTCCCAGCGCGACCATGATGTAGACCGCGATCACGACCATGATCGAGGAGAGCACGGCTCTCGGCAGTGTCCTTTTCGGATTCCTGATGTCCTCGTAGTCGTACGTCAGGAGCTGGAATCCCTCGTAGGCCATGAACACCGAGGCCGCCCCGAAGAGTGCGATACCGAAGCCGGCGTCCGGCACCCCCCGGGAGAGCATGGGAGGGTCCCAATGCAGGAGCCCCCAGGCGGCCAGCCCCACCAACACCACGAGCTTGAACCACACCAGGAACACCTCGACGCCGCCGGCCTCGCCTGATCCGCGCAGGTTCAAGGCGATGAAGACCGCGAGGACGGCAACGGCAGCCAGACGCGGGAACCAGGACCCGAGGCCGACGACGTGGCCGAGGTACTGGCCAAAGGTGGAGGCGTAGACCGCGTTCGTCAGCACGTAGCCGAGAACGAGCACCCATGAGAGGCTTCCGGCGAAGCCCGTCGCGTCGATCTCTCGAAAGAAGGTGAAGGCTCCGCCGCCTTCACCGAAATGTGCGGCGAGACTGACGTAGCAGTAACCTGCGGACAGAGCCACCAGCCCCCCGGCCAGGAAGCTCAGCCAGGCCCACGGACCGGCGATCGCGATCACCACTCCGAGGGTCGAGAATATTCCGCCGCCGACCATGCCGCCGACGGCCATCGACCACGCACCGTTGAATCCGAGCTTGGGGGCGTCTGCAGTCACTCGTGCGGCCGTTTCCCGGCGGCCCATGGCAAGACCGGAGGGCTCACAGCCGCGCCCCGCAGTACCTGCAATACAGAGCGTCGCCTTCGTGGCCGCCCGCGCCGCAGTCGGGGCACGCCTGGGTCGAGACCGTTCGCCTGGTCGTGCCGGCGAGCTCGACGGAGACGATGCCGGTGGGGACCGCGATGATGGCATAGCCCAGGATCATGATCGCCGAGGCGAGCATCTTGCCGACGGCCGTCTGCGGCGCGATGTCGCCGTAGCCGACCGTGGTCATGGTGACGATCGCCCAGTAGACGGCCACCGGGATGCTGGTGAAACCGTGGGCCTCGCCCTCGATGAGGTACATCAGAGTGCCGACGATGATGACGATGGTCAGCACCGCGCCGAGGAAGACGATGATCTTGCGGACGCTGCCGCGCAGTGCGGCCTGCAGCTGGCGGGCCTCGCCGACGAAGTGTACGAGCTTGAGCACCCTGAAGATCCGCAGCAGGCGCAGGGCACGGATCACCAGCAGCGACTGCGCGCCGGGGATGATCACGCTCAGGTAGGTCGGCACGATCGCCAGCAGGTCGACAAGTCCGAAAAAGCTGCGCGCGTAGCGCGCCGGATTGCCGACGCAGTAGAGCCGCAACAGGTACTCGACGGTGAAGACCAGGGTCACGATCCACTCGAGCACGCGCAGCCAGTGGCCGTACTGGGCGCGCATGGCGGCCACGGTCTCGAGCATGACCGCAACCACGCTGACCACGATCAGGATCAGGAGAGCGACGTCGAAAGCCTTCCCGGCGGGCGTGTCGGCCTCGAAAATGATCTCGTGCAGGCGGCGGCGGGTGCTGGAGATCGTCATGGATCGGGCGCAGTCTAGCAGGAGCCGCGCCGTCGGCGCGAACAATGTTCGACGACCCCTGCCTGCCCCAATCGCCGCCCTTGGCCGACCCGTCCGGGTACTATGTCGACGAGGTTGATGATGTTCGCGTGGTGGAAACGGCGGCGTCGGGAGCGGGTCTTGGCGGGGGCTTTTCCCGACGAGTGGCGGGTCAGGCTCGAGCTCGAGGTGGCGTTGTGGCGGGCCGTGCCCGACGAATTGAGGCCCCGGCTCGAGGACGATCTGCGGCTGTTCATCGCCGAGCGCGCCTGGGAACCTTGCGGCGGCATCGAGCTCACCGAAGCGATGCAGGCCGTGATCGCGGCCCAGGCCTGCGTGCTCACTCTCGGGCACTCGGTCGATGCTCTCGACCACGTGCGTTCGGTCCTGGTTTACCCCGATCGCTACCGCGCCCCGGACGTCTACGAGGACGAGGCCGGCATCGTCACCGAGGAGGTCGACGAGCGCGAGGGCGAGGCCTGGGAGTGGGGGACCGTGGTGCTCGCCTGGCGCGAGCTCGCGGCCGACGCCCGGAGCCTCAACGGACGCAACCTGGTGCTGCACGAGATGGCCCACCAAGTCGACCTGCTGGACACGCTGCAGGCGATGCGCGGCGGCACCGCCGAGGAACGCGAACGCCGGGAACGGTGGGGAGAGACATTCCTCGACCTCTTCGACGCGTTCTGCGCCGACGTCGACGCCGGCCGCAGGGTGAAAGGTCTCGACGCCTACGGCGCCGAGGACGAAGCGGAGTTCTTCTCCGTGGCCACCGAGTCCTTCTTCGAGCGAGGCGCCTTCCTCAAAGAGCACCAGCCGCAGCTGTACGGGCTGCTGGCCGAGTACTACAACCAGGACCCGGCTTTGTGGCCGCCGCCACCGCCGGCGCCGCTCGGCGACGGCGCCACGGCGCGCGAACGGCGCCGCCTGCGGCGCGCGGCCGAGCGGAAGATCGCCAAGCGCCGCCGCGGCTGAATCGCCGCGACGTGGGCGGTGCACAGGGGCGGATCCGGGATCGTCAGGTCCGCGCAGTGCCCCCGCATATCGCGCGCGCACGCCTCGAGGACCGCACCACGAGAAATGAATGAGAACAGATATCAGTTGAACGGGGAGAGAAGCGGGGAGTGCGGTATGGCGTGGTGCAGCATGAAAGGCGTCGGCCATTTGGTGGGCGGCATGGCCGCGGCCTGGATCCTGTTCGCGGCGACGGGCGGAGCGAGCGAGCCGCCGTCCGACCTGGTGCTGGAGCTCGTGGCCGACGGGTTCGCGGGGCCGGTGGCGGTGACCGGCGCCGGTGACGGGTCGGGCCGGCTGTTCGTGGTGGAGCAGCAGGGCCGAATCCGCATCGTCGGCGGCGGCACGTTGCTCGACATCGCCTCGAAGGTGAAAAGCGGCGGCGAACAGGGGTTGCTCGGGCTCGCCTTCCACCCGGACTACTCGGACAACGGCCATTTCTACGTCAACTACACCTACGATCCGCCGGGGGTCAACCTGGACGTGACGCGGGTGTCGAGGTTCGCGGCCTCGGCCGCCGACCCAGACCTTGCCGATCCTGCGAGTGAGACGATCCTGCTCGAGTTCGAGCAGGACTTCGGAAACCACAACGGCGGCGACCTGCACTTCGGTCCAGACGGGTATCTCTACATCGCGTCCGGAGACGGCGGCGGCGGCGGCGATCCCAACGACCGCGGGCAGAGCCTCGATACACTCCTCGGCAAGATCCTGCGCCTCGACGTCGACTCGGGCAGCCCCTACGCGGTGCCGGCGGACAACCCCTTCGTCGGCGACCCGGCGGGGCTCGACGAGATCTGGGCCTACGGCCTGCGCAATCCCTGGCGCTTCAGCTTCGACCGCGCCACCGGCGATCTCTTCATCGGCGACGTGGGGCAGGGGTCGCGTGAGGAAGTCAACCGGCAGCCGGCTGGGAGCGCAGGCGGCGAGAACTACGGCTGGAGCTGCATGGAGGGTGACCAGTTTCCCGGCTACAACGACTGTGACGGTTCGCCGCTGACCGCCCCCATCCTGGTCTACGGCCACGGACCCGGACCGGAGTGCTCGGTGACGGGCGGTTTCGTGTATCGCGGCCGCATCGGTGGGCTGCACGGTCGCTACGTGTTCGGCGACTACTGCTCGGGAGTGATCTGGCACGCCGGCGCGGCCACGAGCGGCTGGGCGGCCGAGCTCGTCGCCGACACCACCATGAACATCAGCTCGTTCGGCGAGGACGACGACGGCGAGCTGCTGGTGGTCGACCGCGACGACGGCGCGATCTTCCGGTTCGTCAGCCCGAGC
>DATIVB010000323.1:0-4744 GCA_035466375.1 Chondromyces sp. | reverse complement strand
GGCGGCGACGATGCTGGTCGCGCGGGGCTGGGGACCATCCGGGCTCGGCACCTTCGCGATCGGTTTTTCGGCGGCGCTGATCGCCGTCATGGTGCTCGCCTTCGGCCAGCAGGAGGTCCTGATCCGCGAGGTGGCGAGGTCGCCGGGTGACGCCCGCGGCCTGCTCGCCGGTGCGGATCTTCTGCAGCGCCGGCTCGGCCGATGGCTGCTGCCGGCGGCCGCCGCCGCGGCCCTGGTGGTGGCTGATCCCCAGCTTCGCCTCTCCCTGCTCGCCTTCATCCCGTACGCGGCGCTGCGCACCGCGACCGTCACCGGCGGTGCGGCCTTCAAGGGCCTCGACCGCATGGACGTGGAGGCGCGGGCGCGGGTGATCGAGGTCGCGGCGGCAGTGGCGCTGATCGCGGCCGGCGCCCGGTGGGGCTGGCCGGTGTGGACCGCCGGCGCGGCCTTCTCGCTCGGCTCCGGGCTCGGCCTGTGGTGGCTGCGCCGCCGCGTCGGCGTGATGGGGAAGGCGGGGCAGCCCGCTCCGTGGCGGCCTCTGGCGCGCGAGGGACTGGTTTTCATGGCGCTGGCCGTGGCCGGCCAGCTGCTGGCCAACCTCGACCGCTTCCTGCTCGCGCTGCTCGGAGTGGCGCGCGCCGACATCGGCTACTGGGGGGCGGCCGGGACCATCGTGTGGGCCGTGATCGCGATCCCGCAACTGCTGGCGGTCGCGATGTACCCGAGCTTCTCCCGGATGGCCGCGGCTGCCGGGCCGCGCGGCCGCGTGGGGCTCGCGGCCGGGCTCGGCGCGGCGGCGGCAGGGCTGGCGTGCGGCGCCCTCTTGCGGGCCGTGGCCACCCCCCTGCTGACCCTGATCTTCGGCGCGAACTTCGAACCCGCCGTGCCGCTGCTCGAGCGCGCCGCGCTCGCGTTGCCCGGAGCCTTCGCAATGATGGTGATGGGGACCGTCTTCGCGGCCTGGCGCGCCCAGCGCACCGCGCTCGCGATCATGGCCGCTGCAGTTGCCGCCTCGTGCATGCTCAACCTGCTGTGGATCCCGACGCTCGGCGTGGCCGCCCCGGCGAATGTCGCGGTGGTGGCCTACACCGCGGCGGCCCTGCTCATGGCGGCAGCGCTGTTCACGATTCCGCAACGGCGGATGGCGGAAACCTCATGAGAGGGGCCGTCGGCGGCGTCGCGATCGTCCACTACGGCGAGGTCGATCCGACCCTTGCCTGCCTGTCGTCGGTGCTCGACGATCCGTCGGTGGCCGAGCGGCGCATCGTCGTCGTCGACAACCTCGGCAACTTCGATGAGGCGTCCCGCCCACGCGGTGTCGAGGTGCTGCCGCGCCCCGACAACCCCGGTTTCGGCGCCGCCGTCAACCTCGGCATCGATGCGCTCGATGCCGACCGCTCGTGCACGCTCTACGTGGCGCTCAATAACGACACCAAAGTCCAGCCGGGTTTCCTCGACGCGGCGGCAGACGCGCTCGAGGTCGGAGTGGGGGCCGCCGGCGGCCCGGTGCGCGATGCGGCCGGGAGCGGGGGACTGTGGTACGCGGGCGGCGGCGTCAACTTTCTCACCGGCACCGTCCGGCAGCAGCGCTCGCGCAGGGCGGCCGCGAAACGCTGCGATGTGGGCTACATCCCGGCGACCGCCATGGCGCTCGCGCCGGCGGCGTGGCGCGAGGTGGGCGGCTTCGACCCGCGCTACTTCCTCTACAACGAAGACCTCGACCTCTGCCTGCGCCTGCGCCGTGCCGGCTGGCGGCTGCTCTTCGAGCCGCGGATGGCCTGCGAGCACCGGCTCGGCGGCTCGACGGGCTCCGCCGCGCGTTCGCCCCTTTATCTCGAGAACCTCACCCGCACCCGTTTGCTGCCGTTCGCATCCAGGCCCTACCGCGCGTACCTGGCGCTCGTGCACACGGTCTACAACGCGCTGAGGATCCTCGCCCTCAGTGCGCGAGAGGGCTCGGGCTCGCCGCCCTACGTGGCGGCCGTGCTCCGCGGGCACCTGGCTGCGCTGCGCTCGGCTCTGAGATAGACAGCGCGTCCAGATACACCCTCTCGAGCGCCGCGATCACGCGGCCCGGATCGTGCCGCTCGGCGAGCTCGGCCCGCCCCGCCGCGACCAGCCCGTCGGCGAGCCCCCGCTCGCGGTAGATCCGCTCGACGGCAGCCGCGAAGCCGGGACCGTCGGCGGCGAGGATGAAGCCCCGCGCGCCGTCGCCTTCGAGACCGCTGACGGCCTCGGGGGTGGCGATCACCGGCACGCCGCGCGCCCACGCCTCGAGGATCTTCATTCGGATGCCTGAGGCGACGCGGAGGGGCACCACGAGGATCGACGCCGGGTCGAACAGCGAGACACTGCTCGCGGGTGCGGGGCGCCAGCTGATGTCGGGCTCCGCTTGCGGGCGATCGCCACCGAAGACGTGCAGGCGGGCGCCGGGACTGCGCCGCCGGATGTGCTCCCAGATCGAGCCCAGGAACCACGCGGTGGAGTCGCGGTTCGGCAGCCAACCGCCGCCCACCAGGACGACCGCGGGCTCTCCGCCGAGGGTCTCTTCGGCAGATTCGAGCGGCGACGGAAAGGGCGGCGGGATGACCCGGACGCGGCGCGCCGCCATGCCGGTGCCGCCGCCGAGGATGGCCCCGTCGTGCGCGGTCAGGGTGACGGTCGCGGCGGCCCGCGCCACGGCCTGCGCCTCGTGCGCGGCCATGCGCCGCCCCTCGCGGCGGGCGAGCCACGCGAAGCGGGGACGGATGCGGGCGAGCATGCGCCAGAGCTGGCTTTCCACGTTCTGCGCCCGCACCACGACGGGCGGCAACGAGGGCGTCGCCGGGAGGTTGGAGAGCGCATGGATCTGCTCGGCGTGGATCAGGTCGAAGCGCTGGCGCTGCAGGAGCTCGGCGACGCGGCGGCGCACCGCCTCGTGCGAGTGGCGAATGATCGACAGCGGCTGGTGGCGGAGATAGGCCACCATCAGTGAGGGGGGGATCCTCTTGACCCGCGACGGCACCAGGTGAACCTCGCGGCAGTGGCGCCGAAGCGCCGCTTCGGAGGCGCCGACCTCGAGCCCGAGGTCGGGGGCCACGAAGCAGATCTCGTGGCCACTCTGGGCGAGCTCTTCGATCGTGTGCCACATCAGCAGCTTGCCGCCGTCGCTCGGCGGATACGCGGGCTTGGTGGCGACGAAGAGGATGCGCAGCGGCTGCGCCGCCGCCCCAGCGCGAACCGCGCTCATCGGATCTCCACCGCGCGGCCCGCGGTCCGGGCTCCGGCCATCGTGAAACTGGAGAGTGCCATCGGCGGGGATTGTCGCACGCCGCCGGGCGAGGGAGACACGTCTTATCGGGTCCGGGTGTGATCCGGGGCACCATCGACCCGGCGCAGCGCGCGCACTGCATCGACATAGGCGGAGTTCGCTGCGCGCCACTCCGGTCGGTTCGCCCGGGGGATGACGGGGGCCGCCAGGCTGCGGCCGAGGAGCCGCACCTGCCCGCCCAATCGCAGGGCCAACCCTGCCTTGCGCGCCCGCGACCGGCCCCAACGTTTGCCCGCGAATCGGACGAGATCGCTCCACATGAGCTCGGGGTGCGTGCCGCCGACCGCGCCGCTCTCGGCCGCAATCGTGCTTCCGAGGTGGTGCATCACCCGGAAGCCCGGCACGACCTCGATCTTCCAGCCGGCCTCGCGGGCGCGGTCGCAGAAGTCGAGGTCCTGGCAGTAGAAACGATAGTCGGGATCCAGAGGCCCGACCGACTCCCAGACCTCGCGCCGCACCACCATCGCGGTCCCGGCCACCCAGTGGACCGGGCGACCCGTCGAGCCCGACGGCGGTCTGAGCTGGCGCCAGAAGCCCGAGCGGCCGAGCAGGGCGGGGATCCCGGAGGCCAGGGCGAAGCACCACAGGGTCGAGGGGCAACCACCGCCGCTCCACTGCGGTGCCCCGCTCGGATCGAGCAGTGCGGCGCCGGCGATACCGAGTCGGGGATCCGCTTCGAACGCGGCGAGCACCGCTGCCAGCGCCGCCGGCTCGACCTCGGTGTCGCTGTTGAGCAGCAGCATCAGGTCGCCGGAGGCTCGGGCCATGCCGTGGTTGACCGCGTTCGTGAAGCCCCGGCACTCGGGCAGGCGCACCACCACGTGCCGCGGGTACTTGCGCAGGACCGAGGCCGCCGTGTTGTCCGAGCCACCGTCGTCGACGACGATCACCTCGTCGGGCTGCGGGTCGGCGAGCCACAGCGAGGCCAGGCAGTTGAGCGTCAGCTCGCGCGTGTCGCGGGTCGGAATGACGACTGAGAGCTTCGGGTGTTCCGTCATGGCCTCTCGTCTCGGGCCGCCGGCATTCTATGGACCGGTTTCTGCGCCTCGATGCCGCGCGTCCGCCCTTCGTTCCTCTCTCGCATCCTCCCCGCGGACAAAGCACGATTCGTGCCCGACGGGTGCGTCATGAGCCCGTTCGTCTTTCGTGATGATAGTGGGAGACTTAGGCGATCGGCTGTGCTGCAGATCACCTGCGGCGCGCCCGACCGGGCGCATCGCAGCTTGGCGACCCGCTCAGTTGCTGCGCAGCGGCGATGTCCCGCTGTCGATGCGGGTGCCCGGCGCTGCGTGATAGTATTTTTCGGTGTTGGCCACAGACACCCCGGTCCTCTACAACTCCGCCGACGCCAGGTTCAGCACCCGCAGGGAGATCCGCGAGCTCATCGACAGCTCGAACCTGCTCTGGAACCTCGTCCGCCGGGACCTCACCGTG
>DATIVB010000322.1:0-6031 GCA_035466375.1 Chondromyces sp. | reverse complement strand
GGCACCGTCAACATCGTCGCGCCCGGCTTCTGCGCCGTGCCCTGAGGGAGGGCCGCCATGTCCGAGCCGTTCCTGGCCGAGATCCGGATCGTGGGCTTCAACTTCGCGCCGCGCGGCTGGGCCTTCTGCGACGGCCAGATCCTGCCCATCAACCAGAACCAGTCCCTGTACTCGCTGCTGGGCACCACCTACGGCGGCGACGGCCGCACGACTTTCGCACTGCCCGACCTGCGCGGGCGCACGCCGATCCACACCGGCAGGAGCAACGGCGGCGAGGACCACCGGCTGGGTCAGAAGAGCGGTGAGGAGACCCACACCCTGGCGGCTGGGGAGATGCCGCAGCACGTCCATGCGCTCCAGGCCTCCTCCGGCGTCGGGACGACGCCGATCCCCGCCGGCGGCCTGCTCGCGCGCTCGGCGAACCAGGCCTACCACGAGCCCACCAACCTGAGTGCCATGGCCGTGTCGTCGGTGGCCAACGTCGGAGGCGGCCAGGCGCACGAGAACATGCAGCCCTGGCTCGCCGTCAACTTCTGCATCGCCCTGCAGGGGCTGTTCCCGTCGCGGGACTGAGGAGGCGGCCATGTCGGAGCCATTCGTCGGCGAGATCCGGATGTTCGCGGGCAACTTCGCGCCCCAGGGCTGGGCCTTCTGCGACGGCCAGCTGCTGGCGGTGTCGCAGAACGACGCCCTCTTCAGCCTTCTCGGCACCATCTACGGCGGCGACGGAAGGACCACCTTCGGGCTGCCCGACCTGCGCGGCCGCATCCCCGTCCACGCCGGCCACGGACCGGGGCTCTCCGAGCGCCGGCTCGGCGCCAAGGCCGGATCCGAGAAGGTCACGCTCACCGTCAACCAGCTGCCGTCGCACGGCCACCCCCTGCGGGCGTCCGCCGACGTCGCCAACGAGAGCAACCCGGCAGGGCGGGTCCCGGCCCAGACCTCGACCTTCGACCTGTACGCAGCGGCCGGGACGCCGTCGCCACTCGCCGCCGCGTCCGTGACCGCGGTGGGCGGCAGCCGGTCGCATACCAACCTGATGCCGTACCTGTGCATCCACTTCATCATCGCGCTGTTCGGGATCTACCCGTCGCGACACTGAGGGGAGGGAGAGATGTCGGAGCCGTTCGTCGCCGAGATCCGCATCTTCGCGGGCAACTTCGCACCCCGCGGCTGGGCGTTCTGCAACGGCCAGCTGCTGCCGCTGTCACAGAACACGGCCCTGTTCTCGCTCATCGGCACAACCTACGGCGGCGACGGCCGAACCACCACCGCGCTGCCCAACCTGCAGGGCAGGGCGCCCATGCATCCCGGCCGCGGCCCCGGCCTCACCGACCGCCGGCTCGGCGAACGCGGCGGCGTCGAGACGGTGACCCTCAGCGAGGCGGAGATGCCGAACCACAACCACCCGCTGCAGGGCGTCGCGGAACCGGCGGACCGGCCCGCGCCGGGTGGCGCCGTGTTGGCGCGGGCGGTGGGTGCGGCGCCCTACGGCGCCGACACCAGTCAGGTGCCGATGGCCGACGAGGCCCTTCCGCCGACGGGCGGCAGCCAGGCCCACAACAACCTGCAGCCGTTCCTGACCGTCAATTTCATCATCGCGCTCGTCGGGCTGTACCCCTCGAGGAGCTAGTGACGACCCGCGGGTCAACCGCAATCGTCCGAGCCGCCGTCGCCGGCGGCTGCGCGGCCCTGCTGTGCCTGCTCGCGGCGCAGGCCGCAGACAGCCGCACCCTCGTGGTCGACAACACCGCCCGGGCAGGCGGCGACTGCACCGAGGCCATGCCGTGCCGCAGCCTGGCGGATGCCGAGCGGGCCTCACTTCCCGGCGACACCATCGAGCTGCGGGCCGGAGACGGGACGTCCCGCGGCTACGACCGCGGCATCCGCCTCGCTGCCGGCCAGCGCCTGGTCGGACAAGCCTCGGAGACCGCGGCCCTGCCCCGCATCTCCAACGCCGACGGCGCCGGCATCGTGCTCGCCGACGGCGTCGAGGTGAGCGGGGTGGCGGTCGTCGACACGGCCGGGTCCGGCATCTCGGGCGAGGGTGTCACCGACGTGGTTCTGGCGGACGTCCGGGTCATGGGGAGCGGCGGACACGGGATCGAGCTGGCGGGCTGCACGGGCGACGTACTGGCGAACGGCCTCGTCGTCGCAGACTCGGCAATGACGGCAATCTCGATCCGCGGCGCCGCCGGCGATCTCAAAACGGTGCTGCACGGTGTGACCCTGTCATCTACCGCAGAGGGCGACGGACTCTTCGTGCACGCAGGCGGCGGCGCCCGCATCGAGGTCACGATCCGCGACACGACGTTCGAGAACGTGGCCGAGACCGGCCTGCACGCCGTAGCCGACGGCGACGCCTCCCTCGAGTTGGAGTTGACGCGCTCGGCAATCCGCGGCGGCTCCGTCGGCCTCGACCTCGATGTGGAAGGCTCGGGCTCGGCCGCACTCCGGATCGAGGACGGCTGCGAGCTCAGCGACATCGCGTCCACCGCCGTCAACCTCTTCCTGGGCCAGGGCAGCACCGCTGACGCCATCCTTGCAGCCCGCATCGTCGGCGCCGCCATCTCCAAGCGCGGGGGGGCGGGCAGCGGCCTGCGCATCAGCTGCAACGGCGACGGCTCGGTGGCGGTGCAGGCGGAGCGCAACACCATCGCCGGCGGCATCGCCTTCGACCACGGTATCGCCGCGGAGGCGCGGCTGGGGGCGGGCCGCCTCGCCCTCGAGCTGCGGGACAACGAGGTACAGGTGGAATCCAGCGCCCTCGACGGGATCCGAATCTCGGCCCGCGACCGCGCCGAGGTCTGCGCCGTGGTCGAGGACAACCGCTCGGATGGCGGCTCCGGCGGCTGCGGGATCCTGGTCGAGACGCGGGAGTCGGCGCGTCTCGCGCTCGTGGGGATTAACACCCCCATTTCCAGTGCCGCCGAGGTGGCGGAGGCGCTCGAGGCCCTCAACCCGCGCTCGTCGTCCTCGTGTGCTGTACGGATCGAACGGCCGGTGGAGACTGCGCCGGCCGGTGGCTGCCGCCTCGCCGGCGAACCAGACGGGGGAGCATCATGAGCAATTCGAACCGCAGCACCGCGCCATCGCGGGCGGGCCTCGACCGGCGGCGCTTCGTCGCGTTGGCCTCGACCGCGGCGGCCGCGCAGTGGCTCACAGGTGTCGACCGGCTGAGCTCGGCCGGTCTGCCCTCATCGCCCGAGGGCCCCGCGCTGGTCCCGGGCTATCTGAGGGGCAGCTCGGTCCTGGTGCGGGACGACCTGCAGGCCTCGGTGCTCCGACGCTCCGGAACCCCGTTCTTCGAGGGCGTTCGCGCGGCCATCGACCCCGAGCTTCCGCTGGAGCTGGTCTCGTCGCTCGACCTCGACCACCTGCCGCCGCTGGCCGGCACCTCGGCTCTCGTCGAGGTCCACGGCCTGCTGCCGCCGGACCAGGTGCGCGCAGACAACGCCATCCGCTCCATCGAGCTGCTGGTGGAGATCGCCAGCAGCGAGCAGCCGTCTCCCACGCCCTTCATTACCTGGAGCTACGAACGTCAGCCGGTGGAGCAGCTGGCCGGACCGTCGCAGTTCACGGTCCCGCTGGGTCCGGACGTGGTGCTGCGCCTCGCCCTTCGGCTGACCCGGGTCGAGACTCGCGTCAGGGGTGATGGACGCGACGGCGGCCGCGAGCGCAGCGACGCCTGGCGGCCGGCGCTGTACATCATCGATCTGCCCGCCGAGGACCGGTGGGGCCAGCCGCGCCTTCGGCAGGGTGTGTACGCCATTCCGCTCAGCTTCGAAGCGGAGCGCTCGCTGCCCCTGCCGGCCAACCGGGACTGGCTGGTGCCCCTCGACCTCCAGTTCCTGATGTTCTCCGTGCACGCCGCAAGGGCATGACGGAGCACGCTGACGATCCTCTCGAGAGAATCACGCTGCGCCCGCAGCGCGACGGCGACACCGGGTTTCTGCGCCGGCTGTACGCCGGCACGAGGGCCGACGAGCTGTCGCGGCTGCCGTGGACGGAGGAGGAGAAGCAGAGCTTCCTCACCATGCAGTTCGAGGCGCAGACCCGGCACTACAGCTCGTACTACGCAGACGCCGAGCTGCTGGTGATCGAGGACGCTGCCGGACCTATCGGCAGGCTGTACCTGCAGCGGCGCGACGACGAGATCCGGGTCGTCGACATCGCGCTCCTGCCGGAGCATCGCGGCCGCGGCATCGGCAGCGCTCTCATGCAGCGCGTCCTCGAGGAGGCACGGCGAACGGGTATCGCGTGCCGCATCCACGTCGAGGCCGCCAACCCCGCGCTCCACCTCTACCGCCGCCTTGGGTTCAGGCAGGTGGACGAGTCCGGGGTCTACCTTCTCATGGAGTGGCGGCAGGACGGGTCCGTCAGGTGAAGACCGCCTCGTAGTAGGAGCCTTCGCGATCCGGCTGCAGGGGCACCAGGAAGAGGGCGAGCTCGCCGAGGTCCGCGTGTCGGAGCCGGCAGATCTGCTGCGGCAGCTCGAGGTCTGCGGGCCCCCTGAACAACAGCGAAAAGGGCTCCCGGAAACCCGCCGGGCCCTTCTCGCGGATGCCGAGCAGGGATTCGGCCTCGATCAGGATCAGCTGCGCTGCGGGATCGGCCTCGCACAGCTCGAAGCCGGAGCCCACGAGCGGCCGGAAGCTGTCGAGGGTCAGCGTGTCGAGCATCAGGCGCCTCCGCGGCGAAGCCTACCAGAATCCGCTGCCCGGCCGGCACGGACGCGACCGCAACCTGATAGGCTGTCCGAGATGCAGAGCCCGACCGAGCAGCGTTACTCGCCAGGCGAGGAGATCGCCAACAGCATCACCCACGGGGTGGGCTGGCTGGCGAGCGTCGCCGGCCTGGCCGCCCTGGTGACCGTCGCAGCCTCCAGTGGCGGCGCGCTGCGGGTCGTGTCGTGCGCGGTGTTCGGAACCACCCTCGTGCTGCTGTACGCCGCCTCGACCCTCTACCACGCGCTGCCGGGTGCGCGCGCCAAGCGAGTCTTCCGGGTCCTCGACCACTCGGCGATCTTCCTGCTCATCGCCGGAACCTACACGCCGCTGGCGCTGGTCGCCCTCGGCGGCGGCTGGGGCTGGGCCCTGTTCGGCTGCGTGTGGTTCCTGGCCGTGGTCGGCGTGCTGCTGAGCACCCTCGCCCACGGCCGCTGGCGCTGGCTGTCGATGGTGCTCTACCTGGCGATGGGGTGGCTGGTAGTGGTGGCTATCAAGCCGCTGATCGCGGCCCTCGCCACGCCGGCCCTGGTGTTGGTCATCGGCGGCGGTCTCGCCTACACCGGCGGGCTCGCCTTCTACGCCTGGCGGCGGCTGCCCTACTCGCACGCGGTGTGGCATGTGTTCGTCCTTGCCGGGAGTGCGCTCCACTTCGTCGCGGTGCTGATCGCCGTCGGCCGTCCGGCCTGACGTTTGAACGTTGCACGTTCGAACGTTAAACGTTCCACCCAACCAACCACTCGCGCGGCACTTTTGTCCGGGTGGGTGGGCGGAAACGTTCCAACGTTGAACGTTCGAACGTTCGAACGATGTGATGCCCCTTCCAAACCCGATCCGCTAAGATGTCGGCCATCACGACACGAGAGGCAGCGCCCCATGAATATCTCCGAGTTCATCACCCACCACTACCGCCACTTCAACGCCGCCGCGCTGGTGGACGCCGCACAGGGCTACACGGAGCACCTGGCGAACGGCGGCCGCATGTTCATGACGATCGCCGGCGCGATGTCGACCGCCGAGCTCGGGCTGTCGCTCGCCGAGATGATCCGCCAGGGGAAGGTCCACGGCATCAGCTGCACCGGCGCCAACCTCGAGGAGGACGTCTTCAACCTGGTGGCCCACGACCACTACGTGCGCGTCCCCCGCTACCGCGACCTGACGCCGGCCGACGAGCAGGCGCTGCTCGACCGCCACCTCAACCGGGTCACCGACACCTGCATCCCCGAGGAAGAGGCGATGCGCCGCATGGAGCACGTCCTGCTCCAGCTCTGGCAGCGCGCCGACCGCGCGGGGGACCGCTACCT
>DATIVB010000321.1:0-15335 GCA_035466375.1 Chondromyces sp. | reverse complement strand
GTCGTCGGTGCGGGCGACCACCGCATCCATCCGGCGACCCGGACCTTCCAGGCGCTGCGGATCGCGGTCAACGACGAGCTCGGGCAGCTCGAGCGCTTCCTCGAACCCGCGGTGCGGGCGCTGCGGCCCGGCGGCCGGATCGCGGTCATCGCCTTCCACTCGCTCGAGGACCGTATCGTCAAGCACACCCTGCGCCGGCTCGTGGGGCGATGCACCTGTCCGCCGGGTCTGCCGGAGTGCCGCTGCGAACCGCAGCGGGTGGTGCGGGTGCTGACCCCGTCGCCCATCAGGCCCGGCGACGACGAGCTCGCAGCCAACCCGCGTGCCCGCTCATCGAGGCTGCGCGCAGCCGAGCGTCTGGGGGAGGACTGACGATGCAGCTCCCGGGCGCCGCCCCCAGCAACCGCTTCCTCATTCCGCAGCGCGACCAGCGCTGGCCGCAGGTCCTGACCGCGCTGCTGCTGGTGTCGACCCTGGTCGTCGTGGCGCTCGGGCTCGTCGGTTGGCCGCGGCTGAAGAGCACTTCCATCCACTACGAGCTCATCCAGCTTCGGGCCGAGGTGGAGGAGCTCGAGGAGCGGCAGCGTCTGCTGCTGCTCGAGCTCGAACGCGAACGCAGCCCGGAGCGGCTGGCGGCCCGCGCCCGCGACCTCGGCCTGGTCGAGGCGCAGCCTCCGGGCCTGCCCGCGCCCGCGAGCTCCGGAGAGGCGCCGTGAACCGGCGGCGCCTGGTCGCGGTGGTCGCGGTGCTCGCCCTCGGCGCCGGAGCGGTGGCGGTCCGCAGCATCCAGGTCGCGGTCTTCGAGCACGATGCGTGGAGCCAGCGCGCGCAGGGCCAGCAGCAGCGGGTGATCGAAGTGCCGAGTACGCGGGGCACGATGCGCACCGCCGACGGCTACGTTCTCGCGACCTCGGTGGCGAGGGTCGCAATCCAGGTGGACACCCAGCTCCTGGCCTATCCGGAGCTCTTCGTGCGGGCGGCGGCACCGTTGCTCGAGGTGCCGGAGCGCGAGCTCGCGCGACGGCTGCAGGGTAGGTCGCGCTGGGCGTGGCTGGCCCAGCGCGTGCTGCCGGAGACCGGCGAGCAGGTTCGGTCGCTGGCCGCGAGCGCGGTCGGTCTGTTCCCCGACTTCGAGCGCATCTATCCGCAGGGTGCGCTGGCGGCGCCGGTGGTGGGGTTCGTCGGTCGCGAGGAGCTCAACACGGTCGGCCGGGCGGGCTTCGAGCACCACTTCGATTCCGAGCTCGCCGGCGAGCCGGAGGAGTACCTGTCGATCAACGACGCCGTCCCGCGCAGGGTGCGCCTGGAGCGGCTACACAGCGGGCGGGCCGGCTCGGACATCGAGCTCACGCTCCACGGGAGGCTGCAGGCGCGCGCCGAGTCGGCGCTCGGCGCGGCGATGGCGCGGCACGCGGCCCGCGCCGTGTCGGCGGTCATCGCGGACGTCCACAGCGGCCGCATCCTCGCCCTGGTCTCGCTGCCCTCCTTCGACCCGGCCGAGCCCGGCGCGTCGCCGGCCGAGAACTGGCGCCTGCGCCCCGTCCAGGACGCCTTCGAGCCGGGCTCGACGATCAAGCCGATCATCGCGGCGGCGGCGTTGGCGGCCGGGGTGGTGCGGGAGGGCGAGCGCTTCGACTGCACCGAGAAAGGCACCAGGGTCGCAGGGCACTGGATCCGCGACCACGCCGAGCCGGGCCGCTACACCCTCGACGAGGTGGTGATCTACTCGGCGAACGTCGGCATCATCGAGGCCGCCGAGCGGGTGCCCGAGCCCTCGCTGGCGCGGGCCCTGTCCGCTTTCGGCTTCGGCCGCCGCTCCGGCATCGACTTCCCCGCCGAGGCGCGCGGCCTGCTCGCCGAAACGCGCTCGTGGTCGAGGATGAGCCGCGCCGGGCTCGCGCTCGGCCAGGAGCTCACGGTGACGCCGCTGCAGCTGGCGATGGCGTACGCGGCGATCGCCAACGGCGGCTGGCTGCCGCGCCCCTCGCTGGTGGCCGGTGCCGCGGAGGACGACGGCGCGCAAAGGGTCCGGGTGATGGACGCGGCGCTGGCGCAGCGGCTGCGGGCGATGCTCGAAGGCGCGGTCCGGGACGGCACCGGCGCACAGGCGCGGGTCCCCGGTTTCCGGGTCGCCGGCAAGACCGGCACCGCCCAGCGCGCGGTTGACAGCGGCTTCGACGACGACCACCACAGCGCGTGGTTCGCGGGCTTCCTGCCCATGCCCGAGCCGCGGATCGTGATCGTGATCGCGGTGGAGGACCCCCGGGAGCGGGACTTCTGGGCCTCCACCGTGGCGGCGCCGATCTTCGCCGAGCTCGCCGGCGCGGCGGCGGCCACTCTCGACCTGGCGCCGACAGAGCCGCTGCAGCCCCCTGGAACGGTGCAGGTGGCGCGCCGCGACGACAACGGCAGCGGCGGTGCCGCATGAAGGTCCAGACCCTCCTCGACCGCCTCGGCGAGGGCCGGCTCAGCGGCGACGGCGGGGTCAAGGTGCGTGGCATCACCCACGACTCCCGCCTGGCGAGCCCGGGCTGCGTCTTCGCCGCAGTCCCAGGGGAGCACGCGCACGGCGTGCAGTTCGTCGACCGGGCGATCGCCGCCGGTGCGGCGGCGGTCCTCAGCGACCGGCGGCGGCCGAAGCGGCTCGAGCTTCCCTGGATCCAGGTCCAGCACGTGCGGCCGGCGATGGCGCGGGCGGCGTGGATGCTGGCCGGCAACCCGCAGCGCAAGCTGCGGCTGATCGGCGTCACCGGGACCAACGGCAAGAGCACCACGGCCCACCTCATCAGCCTGATCCTCAATGCCGACAGGCACCCGACTGCCTTCATCGGCACCCTGGGCGTGCGGCTGCCGGACGACGCCGAGATCCCGAGCGAGCGCACCACCCCGGAGGCCACCGACCTCGCACCGATGCTGCGCCGGGCGCTCAAGGCGGGGGCCGAGAGCGTCGCCATGGAGGTCTCGTCCCACGCTCTGATGCAGGACCGGGTGGCCGGCCTCGAGTTCGAGGTCGCGCTGTGGACCAATCTGACCCGCGACCACCTCGACTACCACCTCGACATGGAGTCCTACTTCGAGGCCAAGCGCCGGCTCTTCACCGAGCACCTCGCGCGCGACGGCCGCCGCGTGCTGCCGGTGGACGACCCGTGGGGGGCGCGGCTGCTCGACCGGCCGCGGGAGGGCGACGTGTCCTGGGGTCTCGACCGCGGCGCCGTCTGCGCCCGCGAGGTCACGAGCACTCTGGACGGCAGCGAGTTCGAGCTCCGACTGCCCGACGGCGAAGTCCGCGTCGAGCTGCCGCTGGTCGGCGTCCACAACCTGCGCAACGCGCTCGCTGCAGCGGCTGCGGCGCACGCCGCGGGGCTGGGGCCGAAGGCGATCCGGCGCGGCCTCAAGCGCGCGGTCCCGCTCTCCGGGCGGCTCGAGCGCATCGACACGAGGCTGCGGTTTCCAATCTTCGTCGACTACGCCCACACCCCGGAGGGGCTGCGCGCCGTGCTGCAGGCCCTGGACCGGATCACCGACCGCCGCCTGATCGTGGTTTTCGGGGCCGGCGGCGACCGCGACCGCGGCAAGCGCGGTCCGATGGGATACGCGGTCGGCGAGCTCGCCGATCTGGCGATCGTGACCTCGGACAACCCGCGCTCGGAAGACCCGGCGGCGATCGCCGAGGCGGTGGCCGAGGGGGTGCGCGCCGCCGGCGGCGATCCGCTGCTGGTCCTCGACCGGCGGCAGGCGATCCGGACCGCTCTCGAGCAGGCCGACGAGCGTTCGCTGGTGCTGGTGGCGGGCAAGGGACACGAGGCCGACCAGGTGATCGGCGGCGATTGTCTCGTGTTCTCGGATCAGGACGTCGTGCGCGCCGAGGCGGCGGGGGTGCTGTGCAGATGACGGCGTCCGACCTCGCGCTCCTGGTCGGCGGCACCGTCGAGGGCCGCCGCGAGCTCGAGGTCTCGGGCGCCGAGGTCGACTCGCGCCGCCTCGAGACCGGCGATCTCTTCGTCGCCCTGCCCGGTGCGCGGCGCGACGGCCACGATTTCGTCGCCGCGGCCCTCGAGGTGGCGGCAGCCGCCCTGGTGCGAGCCGACGCCGAGCTCGCCCCGCCGCCGGAAGGCCGCGCGCTGGTCCGGGTGGCCGACCCCCTGACCGCCTACCACGCGCTCGCCGCCCACGAGCGCCGGTCGCGGGGTTGGCGGGTCGCGGCGGTCACCGGCTCGGTGGGCAAGACCACGACCAAGGATTTTCTCGCCGCGCTGATCGCCCGCCGCCTCGCCACCGTTGCGACGTCGGGCAACCTCAACACCACCCTCGGCCTGACGGCTGAGATATTGTCGCAAACGGACGGCCTCGACGTCTTCGTCGCCGAGGCCGGGATGAGCAGCCCCGGGGAGCTCACGGTCCTCGGCGAGATCCTTCGACCCCAGGTCCTGCTCTACACCAGGATCGCCCCCGTCCACACCGAGTTCTTCCCGAACATCGAGGGCATCGTCAACGCCAAGGCGGAGCTCCTGCCCTGGCTCGATCCCGATGGGACCCTGGTATACAACGCCGCCGACCCGCACCAGCGGGAGTACCCGACGCTGACCCGGGCGCGCGCCCTTCGCTACGGCGCCGCCGACGCCGACGCGCGGCTCGAGGAGGTGGAGGACCGGGGCCTGCTCGGCAGCCGCTTCCGGCTCGTGCTGCCCGGCGGCACGGCGGCGGTTGAGCTCGCCATGGCCGGGCTGCATCAGGCGGAGAACCTGCTCGCGGCGGCGGCGGCGGCTTCCACCTTCGGGATCACCGCCGAAGAGGTGGCGGCGACCGCGGGCGGATTGCGCCCCGACCCGCACCGCGGACAGGTCCTCCGGCTCGCCGATGGGGTGGTCGTGGTGGACGACAGCTACAACGCCTCGCCGCTGGCCGTGCGCCGGATGCTCGAGCTGCTGGCAAGGGCGCCCGGCCGCAGGGTCGCGGTCCTCGGCGAGATGTACGAGCTCGGCCCGTTGGCTGCGGCGGCCCACGAGGACGTCGGCCGCGCGGCGGCTGCGGCCTGCGATCTGCTGGTGGGGGTGGGCGGCGCCGACGCTGCACGCCTCCTCGCCGGGGCCCGCACCGCTGGACTGGGCGACGAGAGAATCTCCCACGCCGCGGACGCCGAGCAGGCGGCAACACTGCTCGAGAAGCTGCTCCGGCCCGGGGACGTGGTGCTGGTGAAGGGCTCGCGCGGGGTCGGCCTCGACCGCACCGTCGCGGCGCTCGCCGGAGAGGAGGTGGCCTGATGCTGTACTGGCTGCTGCTTCCGCTCAGCGACACCTTCATCGGTTTCAACGTCTTCCGCTACATCACCTTCCGCGCGGGGGTCGCGATCGCGACCGCGTTCTTCATCAGCCTGGTGGCGGGCCCATGGCTGATCGGCCGCCTGCGCACGCTGCAGGTGCGGCAGGCGATCCGCGCCGAGGGGCCGGAGCACCACCAGGTGAAGGCCGGCACGCCGACCATGGGCGGGGTGCTGATCGTCGGCAGCTTCTGCCTTTCGACCCTGCTGTGGGCGGACCTCTCCAACCTCTACATCTGGACGGTGCTGTTGGCGACCCTCGGCTTCGCGGCCATCGGCCTCACCGACGACTGGCTCAAGGTGCGCCGCCGCCAGAACCTCGGCCTGACGACGCGCCAGAAGTTCCTGCTCTTGACCCTGGTCGGCCTCGCCGCCGGCCTCATGGCGCGGGCGGCGGCGTCGCCGGCGCCGCACGCCGGCGCGCTGGCGCTGCCGTTCTTCAAGGAGGTGCTGCTGCCGCTCGGGATTCTCTACCTGCCCTTCGTGGTCCTGGTCATGCTGGGCTCCTCGAACGCGGTCAACCTGACCGACGGCCTCGACGGGCTCGCGGTGGGCGCGGTGGCGGTGGCCGCCGCGACCTACACGGTCTTCGTCTACGTCGCCGGCCACGTGCGCATCGCCGAGTACCTGCGCATCGTGCCGGTGTCGGGGGCCGGGGAGGTCGCGATCTTCACCGGCGCGATGGTCGGCGCCGCGATGGGCTTTCTGTGGTTCAACTGCCACCCGGCGCAGGTCTTCATGGGCGACGTCGGCTCGTTGGCTCTCGGCGGCGGGATCGGCATCGTCGCGGTGGTGGCCAAGCAGGAGCTGCTGCTGGTGATCGTCGGCGGCCTGTTCGTGCTCGAGGCGCTGTCGGTGCTGATCCAGGTGGCCTCGTTCAAGCTGCGCGGTAAGCGGGTCTTCCGGATGGCGCCCCTGCACCACCACTTCGAGCTCCTGGGCTGGGCGGAGACCCAGGTGGTGGTGCGGTTCTGGATCATCGCGGTGGTCTTCGCCCTCGCCGGGCTGTCGACCCTGAAGCTGAGGTGACGGTGTCGTATCGGCTCCCTTCCCGCGTGCTGATCGTCGGTCTGGGCCGCTCCGGTACGGCGGCGGCGCGCCTCGCGGCCGCGGGCGGCGCCGAGGTCTGGGCCACCGACCGGAGGCCGCAGGCCGAGCTGGAAGGGGAGGTGCAGGCTCTGCCGGAGGGCGCCCGCACCTTCCTCGGCGGCCACCCGGAGGAGAGTCTGGAGGGCGTCGGGTTGCTCGTCGTGTCGCCCGGGGTGGCGGCGGACGCGCCCATCCTCCAGGCGGCGCGCGGCCGCGGCATCGAGCTCGCGGCGGAGATCGAGTTCGCGTGGCGGCACCGGAAGCAGGCGCCGCTCGCTGCGGTCACCGGTTCGAACGGCAAGAGCACGGTCACCGAGCTGGTCGCCCTCATGCTGCGCGAGTCCGGCCAGCAGGCGGCGGCCGGAGGCAACCTCGGCACCCCCGCCTCGCAGCTGGTCCTCGACGGCGGCTGGGAGAGCTGGGTGCTCGAGGTCTCGAGCTTCCAGGCCGAGCTCCTGACGGAGATGGCGCCGCGGGCCGCGGTGTTCCTCAACCTGAGTCAGGACCACCTCGAGCGCCACCCGGACCTCGAGGCCTACCTGGCGGCCAAGCGGCGGCTGTTCGCCTTCCAGGGCGCGGGCGACACCGCGGTGCTCAACGCCGACGACCCGGCGGTGGCGGCGACCGTCACCGCCGCGCGGCGGCGATTCTTCTCCCTCGCCGGTGCGGCCGACGCCCACCTCGGGGACGGCGAGCTGGTGCTCGACGGCGAGCCGCTCGTCGCCGCCGGCGAGCTGCGCTTGAGCGGCCGCCACAACCTCGCCAACGCGGCCGCCGCGGCGCTGGCGGCGACCGCGCTCGGCGCCTCCCGGAGCGGGGTCGCGGAGGCCCTGCGGCGTTTCGACGGCCTCGCCCACCGCCACCGCACGGTCCACATCGCCGGCGGCGTGCGCTGGGTGGACGACTCCAAGGCGACCAACGTGGGCGCCGCCCTGGCCGCGCTCGGCTCCTATCCGGACTCGTCGGTGCACCTGATCCTCGGCGGCCAGGCCAAGGGCCAGGACTTCAGCCTCCTCGCGCCCGAGGTCCGGCGGGCGGTGGCGCGGCTGTACCTGATCGGCGTCGATGGTGCTGCCATCGGCAACGCCCTCGCCGGCTGCGCGCCGACCGAGAGCTGCACCACCCTCGAGGCCGCGGTCGAGAGCGCGCGCACGCGGGCCTCCGCCGGACAGTGGGTGCTGCTGGCGCCGGCCTGTGCCTCCTTCGACCAGTTCGCGAACTACGGCGAGCGCGGTGACCGCTTCGCCGCCCTCGCCCGCGAGGAGGTGGTGCGATGCCCATAAGGCAGCGCTTCGACCGCCTCCTGCTCGGCGCCACCGTGCTCCTGACGGCCATCGGCCTCGCGGTCCTGGCCTCGGCGTCGTGGCTCATCGCCACCGAGCGCTACGGCCGGCCCGGCTCCTACTTTTTCACCTGGCAGGCGGCGACCGCGATGGTCGGGCTCGGCCTGCTGGTGGTCACGATGCACCTCAAGATCGCACTGTTCGGCGACCGCCGCCTGATCTACACGGCCGTCGCAGGGAGCTGGCTGCTGCTGGCGGCTGCCTTCGCGCAGGCGCCGGTCGCCGCGACCCACCGTTGGGTCTCCGTCGCCGGCCTGTCGCTGCAGCCTTCGGTGCTGCTGCGCATGGCCCTGGTGATGCTCGCCGCGGTGACGCTCGTCGAGCTGCGGTGTGAGGGCTGGCCGCGCCGGCGGCTCCTCAGTCTGGGCGCCGTGTGTCTGGCTTCCACCGCGGTGGTCGTGGCGCAGCCCGACCTGGGCTCGGCGGCCCTGCTGCTGATGGTGCTGGGCGCCATGGCCTTCGTGTCGGGGATGCCGGGGCGGCTGCTCGCGGCCCCCGCGGGCTTTGCAGTCCTGGCCCTGGCGGCCGCCATCATCGCGTCGCCCTACCGGCTGGCGCGGGTGCGCGCCTTCCTCGAAGCCGACAGCGCCGCGGCCGCGAGCTGGCAGAGCCAGCAGAGCCTGATCGCCATCGGCAGCGGCGGCCTCTTCGGCCGTGGCTACGGCTCCGGTCTGCAGAAGCTCTTCTTCCTGCCCGAGCCGCACACCGACTTCATCTTCGCGATCACCGGCGAGGAGCTCGGCGTGGTCGGGCTGATGACCCTGCTGGGGCTGGCAGCGGTGATCGCGTGGCGGGGCTTCGTGATCGCCGGCCGCCTCGCGGACCCGCGGCTCGCCCTGCTCGCCTTCGGCCTCACCACCGCCTTCGCGGCCCAGACGCTGGTGCACATGGCGGTCTGCCTCGACATGCTGCCTCCGAAGGGCATCCCGCTGCCGCTGGTGAGCTACGGCAAGACCGAGCTCGTGGCCAGCCTGGTTTCGATGGGGCTGCTGCTCAACCTCTCGCGCGAGGTGGCGCCGTGAGGCGGGTGGTGGTGGTGGCCGGAGGCGGCACCGGGGGGCATGTGTTCCCCGGACTGGCGGTGGCGCGCGAGCTCAAGGCGCGCGAGGTGGACGTCCACTGGCTGGGCGCGCGGCGCGGCCTCGAGGCCGAGCTGGTCCCGGAGCGCGGGCTGCCCATCACGCTCGTCGACCTCGAGGGCATGCAGGCGCGCCGGCCGGCCGCCGCGGCGCGGGCGGTGGCCCTGCTGCCGCGGGCGGTGGCGACCGCGGTCCGCACGCTCCTCAGGCTGCAGCCGCTGGCCGTGGTCGGCGTCGGCGGCTACGCCTCGACCGCCGGCCTCGCGGCGGCGGGCCTGCTCGGCGTGCCGATCGTGCTGCAGGAGCAGAACTCGATCCCCGGCTGGACCAACCGCTTCCTCGCCCCCTTCGCAGACCTCATCTGCTGCGGCTTTGAGGACGCGGTGGCCGCTTTCCCCTCGATGCCGGCGGAGTGGACCGGCAACCCGGTGCGGGCCGACTTCTTCGACGTGCCGGACGTCGCGCCAGGTCCTCGGCCTCGCCTGCTCGTCCTCGGCGGCAGCCAGGGCTCGTTGTTCCTCAACCGCATCCTCCCCCAGGCTCTCCCGATCCTGATCGCCGGGGGGTTCGACCTCGAGGTCCGCCATCAGGCGGGGGTGCGCTGGGCCGAGGTGGTGCGCACCGCTTACAACGACCTCAAGATCGAGGCCACGGTGACGGCCTTCCTGGCGCAGCCGTGGCAGGCCCTCGCGGCGGCCGATCTGGTGGTCGCCCGCTCCGGCGCCCTCACCGTCTCCGAGCTCGCCGCCGCCGGCCGGGCCGCGCTCCTGGTGCCCTTCGCCGCCGCCGCCGGCAACCACCAGGAGTTCAACGCGCGCAGCCTCGAGGGCGCCGGCGGGGCGGTGGTGCTGACCGAGGCCGAGGCCTCGCCGGGCCGGGTTGCTGCCGTGATGGGCGAGCTGCTCCGCACGCCCGAGGTGCTCGCGGAGATGGGCCGACGGGCGCGCGCCACGGCCCTGCCGGGGGCCGCCGCCCGCATCGCCGACCGGGTGCTGGCGGTCGGAGGTGGCGCGTGATCGGCCGCCGCCTGCACTTCATCGGGGTCGGCGGGGTCGGGATGTGCGGCCTCGCCGAGATCCTGCAGGGCGAGGGCCACACGGTCAGCGGCTGCGATCTCGCCGACAGCGAGCGCACCCGGCGCCTCGCCGGGCTCGGCGCCGAGGTTTTCAAGGGCCACGACCCCGCGCACCTCGAGGGCGTCGACGCGGTCGTGGTGTCGGCTGCCGTACCGGCCGAAAATTCCGAGCTGGCGGCCGCCCGGGCGGCCGGCCTGCCGGTGGTTCGGCGCGCCGAGATGCTGGCCGAGCTGATGCGGCGGCGGCGTGGTGTGGCGGTGGCGGGGACCCACGGCAAGACCACGACCTCCGCCCTCGTCGGCCACCTCCTGGTGGCAGCGGGGCTCGATCCGACGGTGATCGTCGGCGGGCGGT
This sequence comes from Chondromyces sp., assembly GCA_035466375.1. Classification (GTDB taxonomy): domain Bacteria; phylum Acidobacteriota; class Thermoanaerobaculia; order Thermoanaerobaculales; family Sulfomarinibacteraceae; genus Sulfomarinibacter. The sequence continues at coordinate 5,077 of DATIVB010000321.1, read as the reverse complement.
CGCGCCTGCTCGGGTCCCACGCGAGGGCGGGCCTGGGCCCGGTCCTGGTGTGCGAGGCCGACGAGTACGACCGCTCGTTCCTCGAGCTCGGCCCGGATTTCGCCGTGATCACCAATCTGGAGCCTGAGCACCTCGAGTGCTACGGGACCGAGGAAGCGCTGGTGGAGGCCTTCGCCGCCTTCGCCAACCGCACCGCGGTGTTCGGCGCGGTGGTGCTGTGCGCCGACGACGCCGGCGCTCGCGCCCTCCGCCCGCGGCTGCGGCGGCGGGTCGTCAGCTACGGCACTTCGCTGGACGCGGAGATGCGGCTCGAGATGCTGGCCGCCGACGCGAACGGCAGCCGCTTCAGAGTGCTGCGCGGGGGCCGCGAGCTCGGCGAGGTGCGGCTTCGCCTGCCCGGGGGCTTCAACGCGCTCAACGCCGTCGCCGCGCTCGCCGTCGGCCTCGAGCTCGGCTGCGACTTCGAGATTCTGGCGGCCGCGTGCGCCGACTTCAGCGGCGTGGCGCGCCGCTTCGAGGTGCGCGGTGAGCGCGCCGGCGTGACCGTGGTCGACGACTACGCCCACCACCCGACCGAGCTCGAGGCGGTCCTCCAGGCGACGCGGCAGGCCTTCCCGGGCCGGCGCGTGCTGGCGGTTTTCCAACCTCATCTCTACAGCCGCACCCGCGACTTCGCGCGCGGCTTCGCGGCCGCGCTGCTCGGGGCCGAGGTGGCGGTCGTGCTGCCGGTGTACCCGGCGCGGGAGCAGCCGATCGACGGCGTGGACTCGCAGTTGATCGTCGACGAGGCGGGCCGCCTCGGCCACCCGCACGCCTTCGCGGGAGCGGCCTTCCCGCAGCTCATGCCGCAGCTCGAGGAGCTGCTGCGGCCGGGCGACGTGCTGCTGACACTCGGCGCCGGCGATGTCGACCGGGTGGCGACGATGTGGCTGGAGGAGGCGTCGTGAACGGCAGCGGCACCCGCTTCCTGCCCGATCGCCTCCGCCCGCCGGTGCGCGGCAGACGGTCCCGCCGGGGCCTGGTCGTGGTCTCGGTGGTGCCGATCCTGCTGTTCGCGCTGCCGTTGTGGCGGGTCGGCGAGGTCCGGGTGGAGGGGTGCTCCAAGCTGCCCTCCTCGGCCGTCGAGTCCCTGCACGAGCTCGTCGGCCAACCGGCGCTCGGCCTCGATCTGGAGTCGATCCGGGACGGCGTCAAGGTGTGGCCGGGCGTCGGTGCGGTGCAGGTCGAGCTCGAGCTGCCGGGCACCGTGTGGGTCCGCGCCGAAGAGGAGCCGGCTTTGGGCAGCGTCCGGGTAGGCCGCGGGTGGCATGGGGTCGGCGCCGACGGGCGCTTGACCGGCCTGGTCGGGTGGACGCTCGAGCCGGTGCTCGTCGGCTTCGCCGGCAGCAGCGACCGTGCCGCCGGGATCGTCGTGGCCCAGCGGCTGCAGCGCGCAACCGGTGCGCGGGTGCTCGAGCTCCGCCGTATCACGCCGTCCGACTTCCGGGCGCTCCTGGCAGCGGAGGGCGACCGGCCGCCGACCGTCGTGCACGTGCGGCCGCGCGGCTCGGCAGCCGAGGTGGCGTGGTGCGCGGCGTTCGCGGAGGGCGGTGTCGAGCAGAACTGGGCCGACCTGCGGTGGTCGGACCGGATGGTGGTCGGGGGCGGCCGATGAGCGAGAGCCGCCCCCTGGTCGGCATCGACCTGGGCTCCTCCGCGGTGTCCGTGGTGGTGGCCGAGGTCGAGGGCGAGCGCCTGGTGGTGCGGGGCTTCGGACAGGCCCGCCACGACGGCGCCCGCAAGGGCGTGATCGCCAACCTCGACGAGGTCTCGGAGGCGGTGCGGGTGGCGGCCGAGGAGGCGGAGGCGATGGCCTCGGTGCCGGTGGAGACGGCGCTTGCCGGGATCGGCGGCATGCCGATCCGGGGCGTGCCCTCGACGGCCTCGGTGCCGGTGACCGGCCGCGACCACACAGTCACCGCGGGCGACCTGCAGCGTGCACTGAGCGCCTGCGCCCAGGTGTCGATTCCCGAGGACTACCGGGTGCTCGACATCATTCCGTGCGGGTTCGCGCTCGACGGTCAACCGGGGTTCGAGCACCCGGTGGGGATGCCCGGCAATCGCCTCGACGCCTCGGCCTACGTCCTCTACACCAACCGCACCCACGCCGAGACCGTCGAGCAGGTGGTGAACCACGCCGCGATCAGGATCTTCGAGCTCGCCTACGAGCCGCTGGCGGCGGCGGAGGCGGTGCTGAGCGCCGACGAGAAAGAGCTCGGCTGCCTGGTGCTCGACGTCGGGCACGCGACGACCGAGTGGGTGCTGTTCGCGGACGGCGCGGTGGCTGCGATCGGCGCGGTGCCGGTGGCGGGACGGCACTTCACGGCCGACCTCGCGGCGATGCTCAAGACCACCACCGCGGCAGCGGAGAAGACCAAGCGCCAGGTCGGCGCCGCCCTCGACCGCGAAGGCCTCGGCGCCTCGGCGGTCGAGGTGCCGACCCTGGGCGGCGAGGGCAATCAGGTGCACTCGGCCGCCTTCGCCGCGGAGGTCCTGCACGAGCGGGCCCGCGACCTCTTCATCGGCGTGCACCGGGTCCTGGTCCGCCAGGGCCTCGACCGCGCGCCGCGGGCGGGGGTCGTGCTGACGGGCGGCGGATCGCGCCTCGACGGGCTCGAAGAGGTCGCCGAGACGATCTTCGGGCACCGCGTTCGGCAGGGCGTCCCGCGCGCCCTGGCGGGCCTCGTCGAGCCGGTCGCCGGCCCGGAATGGGCGGTCGCCTGCGGGTTGATCCGGCTGCACCACAACCGGCGGCATCAGATGTTGACGACGCGCGAGAACCGGAGCAGCATCGTGGCATGGCTCCGCAGCGCGCTCGGTGATTTTTTCGAAATGGGAGGTGGACATGATCGAGTTTGACGATGGATTTGTGAGCGAGCGGGACCATGGCGGCGACGGAGAAACGCGCGAGCTGAAGCTGGTCGAGCCGGGGCCGGCGATCCTCCTCGACGAGACGCCGGCGCCGGCGCGAATCAAGGTGATCGGGGTCGGCGGCGGCGGCTGCAACTCGGTCAACCGGATGATCGAGGCCGGGCTCGGCGGGGTCGAGTTCATCGCCGCCAACACCGACGCGCAGGCGCTCTCCAACTGCCGCGCGCCGATCAAGCTGCAGCTCGGCATGGAGCTCACCCGCGGCCTCGGCGCCGGCGCCAACCCGGAGGTCGGCCGCAACGCCGCCCTCGAGGCGGACAAGAAGATCTTCGACCTCCTCGACGGCGCCGACATGATCTTCATCACCTGCGGCATGGGCGGCGGCACCGGCACCGGGGCGGCGCCGATCATCGCCCAGATGGCGCAGGACGTCGGCGCCCTGACCGTCGCGGTGGTCACCAAGCCGTTCTCGTTCGAGGGCTCACGGCGCCGCAACGTGGCCGAGGAGGGCATCGCCCAGCTCGGCGAGCACGTCGACACCCTGATCACGATCCCCAACGATCGACTGCTCAAGTTCGTCGAGCGCAACACCAACTTCACCGACGCCATGAGCATCGCCGACGACGTGCTGCGTCAGGCGGTGCAGGGGATCGCGGACATCATCACCGTGCCCGGGCTCATCAACCGCGACTTCGCCGACGTGCGCACGGTGATGAAGGGCATGGGCCACGCCATCATGGGCGTCGGCACCGCGACCGGCGAGCACCGTGCGGTGGAGGCGGCGCAACAGGCGATCGCGTCGCCGCTCCTCGAGGAGACCTCCATCGAGGGCGCCCGCGGGCTCCTCATCAACATCTCGGGCGGCGACGACGTGACCCTGAACGAGATCAACGAAGCGGCGGAGATCATCACCGAGGGTGCGCACCCGGACGCCCAGATCCTGTTCGGCGCGGTGGTCGACCCGGAGCTCGGCGACGGGATCCAGGTGACGGTGATCGCGACCGGTTTCCACGCCGAGCCCGACGGCGTGCAGCTGCCGGCGGCCAAGGTCGGTCCGAGGGTCGAACGCAGCTTCGACGAAGCCCCGGCGACCCGCTCCAGCCGCTTCCTCGTGCCGGGCGGTCCGAACTCCGAGTACGGCATCAACCAGAGCGACGACTACGAGATTCCGGCGATCCTGCGCAAACAGATGGATTGACCGGGGTAACCACGATTCTCGGTTTCCGGGCGGCTGCCCGGCGACCCTTCGACCCCTTCCGTCCAACCTCCCGGCGGAAGGGGGCTTTTTTCAATTCGGAATTCGGAATGCGGAATTCGGAATTCGGAATTCCCAACCACGCCCCCCGGCCGTTGGGAAGGTCGTCGAGAACTGTGGCGTCACAGAGTGGGCTTCAGCGTGTCGGCATCATTCGCGCTCGCCTTCCAAGCAACGGGGGGTGGGCGGCATTCCTAATTCCTCATTCCTAATTCCTAATTCGGGCTGATGGGCGGCAGGGCAGTTGAGCCCCGGTCCCGGCGCGTGTAGCCTTGCACGGTGTCCGCACCGTACCGCCTCATCACCATCCCTCCGAGTCACTACTGCGAGAAGGCGCGGTGGGCGCTGGAGAAGGCGGGCGTCGAGTTCCGCGAGGAGCCGCACCCGCCGCTGTTCCACCTGCGTGCGGTGCGGGCGGCCGGCGGCCGGCACTCGACGCCGGTGCTGCGCGGCCGCGGCGTCGTGGTGACCGATTCGACCGAGATCCTGGAGTACCTGCAGCAGGCGCACGGCGAGCGCTGGTGCCCCTACCCGCTCGACTCGCAGCTGCGGGCCGAGACCGCCGAGCTCGAGGAGCTGTTCGACACCGAGCTCGGGCCCCACTCGCGGCGTCTGGCGTACTTCCACCTCCTGCCGCACCGCCGGCTCCTCCTGAGTTCGGTGCTGGCGGGCGTGGGGCGCGCCGAGGCCGCGGCCTTCCGCGTCGTGCGGCCGCTGGTCGTGTCCCTCCTGCGCCGCAGCATGAGGATCACGCCGGACGGGGCGGAGCGTTCGCTCGAGCGCGTCAAAGAGGTCTTCGCGACCGTCGCCGAACGCCTCGCGGACCGGCGCGACTTCCTGGTCGGCAACGCGTTCACCGCCGCCGACCTGAGCTTCGCCGCCCTCGCCGCGCCGGTCGTGCTGCCGCGCAAC
>DATIVB010000320.1:0-7968 GCA_035466375.1 Chondromyces sp. | reverse complement strand
GCGAGACCCTTTCCTGCTCGAGACCAGCGTCCCGGGCATCTTCGCCGCCGGCGACGTGCGCCACGGCGTGGTCCGGCGGGTGGCCTCGGCGGTGGGCCAGGGGGCCGTCGCGGTGAGCTTCGTGCACCGCTACCTCGAAACCGTGTGAACGCGGCAACGTTGGAACGTTTGAACGTTGAACGTTCCAACGTTTCACCCACCCGCCCGATGACGAGACGACGCGCCGCGTCGAGTGGAGTCCGTCGTAGGCGGGTTCTTCAGAGCCCGCCATCGTGGCGTGGGGGAACGCACGCGCGGTGCGGGGCGGCGTCGCGCTCCTCGCGGGGGCTGAAGCCGCCTACAGTCCGGAGGATCAACGGCGTCGACATCGCGCCCGTCGTAGGCGGGTTCTTCAGAGCCCGCCATCGTGGCGCGGGGGAACGCACGCGCGGTGCGGGGCGGCGTCGCGCTCCTCGCGGGGGCTGAAGCCCCCGCCTACAGTCCGGAGGAGCAACGGCGTCGACATCGTGCCCGTCGAAGGCGGGTTCTTCAGAGTTCGCCATCGTCGCGACGGGGCGCACGGGGGTGGTGCCTTCCCATCTCGACACTCCTGGCGGGGGCTGAAGCACCAGCCTGCATGTCGGAACGGGCCTCGAGCATCCGGCATCAAGGCGGGCGGGTCACAAAAAACCCCTCCGCGAGGGAGGGGTCGTGTTGATCGGAAGTCGGTTTACCAGCCGCCGCCGTAGCCGCCGCGGCCGCCGCCGCCGCCGCCGCCGGACCGCTGCTTGGCCTGCGCCACGTCGACGCGGATCGTGCGGCCGTCGAGCTCGGTCCCGTTGAGGGCCGCCACGGCCTTGTCGGCCGCGTCATCGTCCTCGAAGGTGACGAACCCGAAACCGCGCGAGCGGCCGGTGTCGCGATCGCTGATCACGACGGCCTCGCTGATCTCGCCGTACTGGCTGAACGCGTTCCGCAGGCTCTCGTCGTTCGTGTCCCAACTCAAACTTCCAACAAACAGCTTCTTCGACATCTCTCTCACATCTCCCTGAGCACTACCGTTTACCAGCGCGCCCGATTCAAGGTTGCGGTGGACGGTGCTTCCACCCAAGCAGAAGCCAGCCCCGATGGCCGGCTACGGAAATTCGACCATATCACGCATGTACGACGAGGACAACAGTTACGGTGGTGAGCCTGTCCCGGCGCCGCGCTCCGGACCGAGTGGGGCACCCGTCGCCGCCGGGGTCGTCGGGCGCCTGCGCGTGCCCATCGAGGTGGAATTGGCGACACGGGCCCCACTGAGACGAAGCGCACGGAGGAGTGGATACAAAAAACCCCTCCGCGAGGGAGGGGTTCGGGTTTGATGTGAAAGGATTTACCAGCCGCCGCCGTAGCCGCCGCGGCCACCGCCGCCGCCACCACCGCCGTTGCGCTGCTTCGCCTGGGCCACATCCACGCGGATGGCGCGCCCATCGAGCTGGGTGCCGTTGAGGGCCGCGACAGCCTTGTCGGCCGCCTCGTCATCCTCGAAGGTCACGAAGCCGAAGCCGCGCGAGCGGCCGGTGTCGCGATCGCTGACCACTACGGCCTCGCTGATCGCGCCATGGGTGCTGAACGCATTGCGCAGACCCTCGTCATTCGTGTCCCAACTCAAACTTCCAACAAACAACTTCTTCGACATAACTCTTCTCGTCTCCCTGAGCACTACCGTATTCCAGCGCGCCCGTCTCGCAACATGTGGGGAACAGTGCGTCCACCCGAGCAGAAGCCAGCCACAGCGGCCGGCGACAAGAGATGTAACATAGCACGTATCCTACTGAATTCCAAATATTTCTCGAAACCTCCCTCGGTGCCGGGTACATATTTGTATAATTACCACCCTCCCTCGGTGCCGGGTACATATTTGGATATTTGCACGGGGCTGGTCCGAGCCTTGGATTCAATACTCGGGTTCGCCATGACAGGTCGCTCCGTCGCACAGGATGACGGATAATCGGAGAACACCATCCGCGTTGCAGGCGGCCGTGCGGCCGGAAAGGATTCCACAATCGGGAGAACGAAATCCAGGGCGGGCGGGCGGCAACCCAAAACTCAAGATTCAAAACTCAAAACTCAACACTGAAGAAAGGAACCTCCGTTGACCTCACTCTCCCTCCTCTCCCGCTTCCGCGGCTGCCTGCTCGCCGGCGCGGTCGGCGACGCACTCGGCGCCCCGGTGGAGTTCATGCCGCTCGACGAGATCGTCGGCCGGTACGGGCCCGACGGCCCCCTCGACCTCGAGGCCGGCCCATACCCCGCCGGCAGCTTCACCGACGACACCCAGATGACCCTCTTCGTCGCCGAAGGACTGATCCGCACCCTCAACCGGAGGCGCACCGGCTCCTCCACTCCGGACCTGAGCATCATGCTCAACGCCCACTGGCGCTGGCTCAAGACCCAGGGCCTGTGGCCGGCCGCCGACGTGGATCCCGGGCTCCTGACTTCCTGGCTCACCGAGGTCCCCGGCCTCGACGAGCACCGCGCCCCCGGCACCACCTGCGTCGGCTCCCTGCAGTCCGGTGAGCTCGCCACCCTCGCCAACCCCCGAAACAACTCCAAGGGCTGCGGCGGCGTCATGCGCATCGCGCCGGTCGGCCTCGCCTGGCCTGACGACCCCTTTCACTTCGGCTGCGAGGTCGCCGCCCTCACCCACGGCCACCCCAGCGGCCAGCTCGCCTCGGGCTGCCTGGCCCGGATCATCCACGAGATCGTCGGCGGCGCCGACCTCGACACCGCCGTCGAGCGCGCCATGGCCGAGCTCGCCCGCCACCCCGGCCACGAGGAGACCCTGCGTGCCCTCGAGCGCGCCGAGGCCTTCGCGGCCATGGGGGAGGGGAAGCCCGAAGAGGTTCAGGCCCTGGGCGGCGGCTGGGTGGCCGAAGAGGCCCTCGCCATCTCCGTGTTCTGCGCCGAGGTCGCGCCCGACCTCGAGTCCGCACTGCGCCTCGCCGTCACCCACTCGGGCGACTCCGACTCCACCGGCTGCATCACCGGCCACATCCTCGGCGCCCTGCTCGGCGAGGAGGCGATCCCGAAACGCTGGCTCGAGCAGCTCGAGCTCCGGGATGTCGTCGAGACCGTCGCCAGCGACCTCTACCGCGCCGCCCACGAGACGGACGGCCCATTCGACATCGATCGTTACCCGGCGGTGTGATCAGAGGTGAGGCGGGAGTGCGGCCGGGACGGCCGTACCCCCAGATCCGGACCCATCCCGGCGCTCGTGGTGGCGCTGGCGTCCCGGCCGCACATCCCCGGTTCGGCCGTACCCGCGAGGGCGAGACGCCCGCACCACAATTCGGATCTCGCTTGGGAGGGTGGGCGGCAACGTTCCAACGTGCAACGTTTCAACGTTCAAACGATGACTCTGCAAATATGTACCGGGTACATATTCGGATAATGCAGCCTAGAAACCGAGCTTCTCCAGGGCCTTGGAGACGCGCGCGTGCGTGGTCTCCGACCTGAAGGGGAACGCGCGGAAGAAGTCCTCCCGGGTGAGACGCGGGTTGCGCGCCCGCACGATCCGGGCCCACTCCCGAGCTCGGGTGTCGTCGCCCGCCAGGGCGTGCGCCGCGGCGGCGATCATCGCGATCAGGACGTGCGCTCCGGGCGATCGCGCCGCGCGCTCGGCCCAGGACGCGGCCTCGGCGTCCTCGCCCTCGCCCATGTGGGTGAAGGCGCGTGTCCCGAGCATGCCGTAGAACAGCGGGTCGAGCGGGCTCAGGCGGATCGCGAGGTCGACGTGCGCCCGTCCTTCCAGCCCGCGCCCGGCCAGCGTCTCCGTCCAGGCGCGGGCGTAGATGCCCTGCGCGTAGTTGGGGCTCAGCGAGGTGGCACGCTCGAGCCACGCCAGACCGCTCTCGAGGTCGCCCTCCAGCCAGAAGGTCCGTCCCATGGTGAAGTTGACGAAGGGGTCGAGCGGATCGAGCTCGAGACCCCGTTGGGCGTACCTGCGGGCCAGCTCCTTCTCGCCGGCGAGGTCGTCGGTGTGCCCCAGGAAGGCCGTCTGGAAGTGCACGAACGAGAGGCCGGCATGGGCGCGCGCGAAGTTCGGGTCCTGGGCGACGGCGCGCCCGAAGAGCTCGGTCGCGATCGCATTGTCGCTGCGGTTGAAGTTGTACATGTGCTGCAGGCCGAGGTGGTAGGCGGACCACGCGTCGAGGTTCTCCGTCACCGTCAGGCGCGCCTGGGCCGCCTCGTGGAGCGGGATCCGGAGCTCGAGCGCCGTCAGGATCCTGGAGCGGATCTCGGCGCGCACCGCGTGCACGTCATCGATCGAGCCGGCGAAGCGCTCCGCCCAGAGGATGCCCCCGCCCCGCGTCTCGGCGAGCTCGGTCGTGATGGCGAGGCTGTTGCCGGTCACCTCCACGCTGCCCGACATGCAGTAGCGCACGCCGAGCAGGCGGCCGACCTCGCCGATGTCCTGCCCCGGCTCGCGCAGGCGGAACGATGAGCCCCGAGCCGTGACGAAGAGCCAGCGCAGCCGTGCCAGCTCGGTGATCAGCTCGTGCGGCAGGGCGTCGGCGATGGCGACGTACCGTCCGGCGTCGCCCACCAGGCGGAAGGGCAGCACGGCGAGGGAAGGTCTGGTGGTCGCCGCGACGGGGGTGCCCGGCGGGCGAAGGTGCGCGGCGTCCTCCGGCCCGGCGCCGGTCACCGGAGAGAGCTGCAGCTCGTCGTGCTCTGCGCGGACCTCGGCCACGAATCGGAACCCCCGGCCGTGGATCGTCCTGATGAAGCGCTGGGCCCTGCCGTCGTCGCCGAGCGCCTTGCGCGCCGCCTTCACCCGGCTGGCCAGGGTCGAGTCGGAGACGATGCGTCCGTCCCAGACCTTCTCGAAGAGCTCGTCCCTGGAAACGAGGCGCTCGCGGTGTTCGACGAGGAAGGCGAGGAGGGCGAACACCTGCGGCTCGAGCGGGCGGACCCGTCCCCCGGCACGCAGCTCGACCTTGGTCAGGTCCAGCTCGAACTCGGCGAACCGGTATTTCATTGCAGCAAGGGTAGAACACCACGGGCCTCACCGTTCGAAAATCTCCATGAAACCTCCATGCCGTCTCCAAGCATTTCCAGTCGCCGCGGACCAACATGGTCCAGGAGGCGGCGGAGTCCCCGCCGCCGTGAGCCGAGAAAGGAGATCCCGATGAAACAGGCACGATCCGATCTACCGACCCGCCTCGAGGCCGGCGGCGTCTGCATCCAGGCGCAGGACTGGGGCGACCTCAACGTCGCGCGCATCCGCTTCCCGAAGGGCGCGGACGCCACGCCGCTCCTCGAGGGCATGCCGCAGGACCTCTGCCAGTGCCCGCACTGGGGCACCGTCCTGAAGGGCTCGATCAACGTGCGCTACGCCGACGGCCGGGAGGAGACGGTGCGCGCGGGCGACGTCTACTACTGGCCTCCGGGCCACACGGTGTGGGTCGACGAGGATTACGAAGCGGTCGAGTTCAGCCCGAGCGAAGCGATGGGCCGGGTCATCGACCATTTGAAGTCGAAGCTGGCAAGCTGAAGGAGGCACACATGCCAATGGTAACTGTCGATGTGATCAAGGGTGTCTTTTCGCCGCAGCAGAAAGAGCAGATCATCGAAAAGGTCACCGCTGCGATGCTCGAGGTCGAGGGTGAGGGTATGCGAGGCGTGACGTGGGTCCGCATCGCTGAGTTCGAAGGTGGAGACTGGGCGATCGGCGGCCGGCGCCTCGCGGCTGAGGACGTCCATGCGATGGCCTCCGGGAGCGGCGGCTAGATCATCGCCGGTTCCCCCAGGTGACAGGATCGGGCGGCCTCTCCGGAGGCCGCCTTTTCGATCATGAAGGCCACCGTAGATGAGGGATTCCGCTCTCAGGCTGCACCTCCAGCAGAAGACGTCACGTCGCATTGGCCGTCGTGACGACCGCACCTCCAACGGACGGGAGCGCGTCTCCTCTGTAGGGGGAGCTTCAGCCCCCGCGGGAAGAGCGTTGAAGGGACAGGAGTGCGGTTCCTCCGTGGGCATGAGCTTCGGCCCCCGCGGGGATCTCGTCGACCAGCTCGCGCAGGCTGAAGCCTGCGCCTACATCAGGTGGCTTCACGTCGCGTTGGCCGTCGTGACGACCGCACCTCCAACGGACGGCGACGAAGAGCGCGATTCCCCTGGAGGCGGGGGCTTCAGCCCCCGCGGGAAGAGCATTGAACTGACACGGGTGCGGTTCCTCCGCGTCAGCCCCCGCGGGGATCGCGTCGGCCAGCTCGCGCAGGCTGAAGCCTGCGCCTACAGCAGGCGACGTCACGCCGCGTTGGCCGTCGTGACGACCGCACCTCCAACGGACGGGAGCGCGTCTCCTCTGTAGGGGGAGCTTCAGCCCCCGCGGGAAGAGCGTTGAAGGGACAGTGAGAGTGGTTCCTTTAGAGACCGGTGGATCCGGCCCCCGCAGACGCCCTTGACAAAATCGTGATTGCGACTTAGTTTCAATTAAATCAACCTGGTGAGACATACCCGTCGGCCGATGCTGCCGACCCCCGGTCGCGATGAGAGACGAATGCCGGGACCCCGGCACGCACACGGAGTCCCGGTCGGGCACGGGGTACGACGATCACCGGGGCGACCCTCAACGAGCCCGCAGACCTGTGCGAGCAGTCCGGGAGGACGCCCATGACCACTCCGTGCCACCGTGCCGTTCGTTGTTTTTCGCATCGCCTCGTGTCGCTGTTAGCGATCGCGGGTTTTCTGGCGGTGCTGACCTCCGGCCCTCCGCCCGCGGAGGCCGCCGCCCACTGCGAAGCGCCTCTGGGCCAGGTGTGGCTCGAGGTGGACCCCGCCGTGGTGGAGGGCGTTTCCTATCCGCTGCCCTCGGAGTTTCGCGCCTTCTGCGCCGACGAGTCGGCGCTGCGCGAGATTCTCGGCGAAGCGCCGCCCGAGTTCAGCCCGGACGGCGTGCCGGTCCGCACCGCCGTCCTTCCACTGCCCATGCCCGACGGATCGATCCAGATGTTCTCCGTCGTCAGCTCCCCGGTCCTCAGCCGCGAGCTGATGGCCGAGTACCCCGGCCTCGAGACCTTTGCCGTGCGCGGGCTCGAGGACCGTCTGCTGGCCGGCCGGATCACCTCGACTCCGACCGCCATCGACGCCCTCCTGCGCTCCATGGACGGGCTGGTCCGGCTCAATGCCTACCAGGTCGACGGCAATGTCTACTACCTCAGCTACTTCAACGCCGACCGGACCGACGGCGCCGACGACTTCGACCACGCGGACGACGAGCAGGAGCCGCCCGGGACCGCGCCCCCGGTGGGCAAGGCCTACGCGCGCTTCGCCAAGTCCGTTCCTCTGGGTCTGTCGACGGGCCCCGAGCTGCGCACCTACCGGCTGGCGGCGGCCACCACCGGCGAGTACTACCAGGCGCGGGACACCGGCGGCGGCGCCTTCGAGGTGCTGGCGACGATGGTCGCCGAGATCAACAACGCCAACCTCTTCTTCGAGTCGGAGGTGGCGGTGCGGCTGGTGTTCACGTACGCGATCCTCTTCAGCAACCCCGGCTCCGATCCCTACTCGGACGGTCACACCGCGTGCCAGCTCCGGGACCAGAACGACGCCGCCATCGACGGCGTGATCGGCGACAAGACGCTGTATGACATCGGCTTCGTCTTCGGCTCCGGCGGCGGCAATGGCTGCGCCTGGTACGTGCTGTGCGACAACGACAAGGAGCGCGGCTCCGGTCTCATCAACACCGCCAATGTCATCCCCGGCGGTTCGACGGGTCTGCTGGCGCACGAAATGGGGCACCAGCTCGGCGCCCACCACACCTTCTCGGGCTCGGCGGGCGGCTGCACCAACGTCGAGTACAACCCCGGCCACGGCTTCGAGCCGGGCAGCGGCACCACCGTCATGTCATACCGCGGCAACTGCGGCTCCGACAACGTGGTCACCACCACCGAGGTGCCCGCCGGCCGCTACTACAACGCCCACAGCTTCGACGAGATC
>DATIVB010000319.1:0-15507 GCA_035466375.1 Chondromyces sp. | reverse complement strand
GCAGGCGCGGGCCGCCGGCGGCGCCGTGCACGTACTCAACGGCAACCACGAGCTGATGAACGTCGAACAGGACCTGCGCTACGTGACCCTCGGCGGCTTCCTCGACTTCCTGCCGACGCCGGTCGCCGACCCTGAGACCGTCGCCCCCCAGCTCGTGGTGGACGCGGTGCACGAACGCCTCAAGGCGGTCAAACCGGGCCGGCCTTTCGCGATGCGCCTCGCCGACCGAAACGTCGTGGTCATGGTCGGCGACACGGTGTTCGTCCACGGAGGCGTCGTGCCCCGCGTGGCCGAGTACGGCATCGAGCGCCTCAACCAGGAGGCCCGCGACTGGGTCCGGGCCGACCGCCGGTACCCCCCGGAGATCCTGCTCGCCTCCGACGGCCCGGTGTGGAGCCGGCACTACTCCGACGACCCCGACGCCGAGGACTGCCGCCTCCTCGAAGAGACCCTGGAGGCTCTCGGAGCCCGCCGCATGGTGGTCGGCCACACCGTGCAGGAAGAGGGCATCAACCCGGCCTGCGGGGACATGGTGTGGCGGATCGACGTCGGGCTGGCGAGGCACTACGGCGGCAGCCCCGCCGTGCTCGAGATCGCCGATGGTACGACGAGGATCATCCAGTGACAGCCGTGCACCCCGCACCGCGGACGCACGATCTCATGCTCACACCCAGGTGCACTTCCGTCGTCCCGGCCGGCTCGGCGTCGCGACAGATCGTGCGGGTGCGGGCCGGTGCGACCACGTGACGCGAAGCACTGAGAAGTGAATGGGTCCGAGAACGGGTGGAGGACCTCCATGTCGGACGACTTCCGCGACAAGAGTTACTGGCTGACGACCCGCAACTACGAGCCGGGCGCCGCGCTCGAGGGTCCGATCGACGTGGACGTGGCGATCGTCGGCGGCGGCTTCACCGGTTTGTCGGCGGCCCACCACCTCAAGCGCGCCGAACCGGCGATGAAGGTCGCGCTCCTCGAGGCGCAGGTCATCGGCTTCGGCGCCAGCGGGCGCAACGGCGGCTTCAACATGACGCTGTTCGGCTTGACGCTGTCGATCACCGCGCTGCGCTTCGGCAAAGAGGGCGCGCGCGTGGCGCATCACTACATGGAGCGGGCCGTCGACACCACGCGCGACCTGATCGCCGATCTCGGCATCGACTGCGAGTACGAGCACCCCGGCTTCCTGCGCGTCGCCACCTCCGAGAAGTACCGCGACCGGATCCTCCACGAGATTGACGCCGCCCGGGCCCTCGGGCTCGAGGGCATCGAGTGGATCGGGCGCGAAGAGGTTCAGCAGAGGGTGGCGAGCCCGCTCTACCTCGGCGCGTGGTGGGAGCCGCGCTGCGGCCTGCTGAATCCGGCCAAGCTGAGCTGGGGCTGGAAGGACGTCGTCACGGGTCAGGGTGTGCGGGTCTTCGAGGGCACGCCGGTGGTCGAGATGGCTCGCGACGGCAACCGGGTCCGGCTGGAGACGCCGACAGGCCGCGTGCTCGCCGACAAGGTGATGCTCGCCACCAACGCCTACTCGCACCTCATCCCGCAGCTGAAGCGGAAGCAGGTCCCGGCGTGGACCCACATCGTGCTCACCGAGCCGCTCACGGAGAAGCGCCTCGCCCCGATCGGCTGGCGCGGCCGCGAGGGTATCGAGGACGCGCGCAACCTGGTCCACTACTATCGACTCACGGCCGACAACCGGCTCCTGATGGGCGGCCGGGATGTGTCCATCCGCCCCGGCGCCGAGATGGACGGCGACCTCGACAACCGGGTCTTCTCAGACCTCGAGCGCGACGTCGTGCAGACCTTTCCGTCGCTCCAAGGCGTCCCCTTCACCCACCGTTGGGGCGGGCCGGTCTCGGTCACCATGGACATGGCGCCGGCGCTCGGCCGGCTCGGTGACGAGCGCGTGGTCTACAGCCTCGGCTGCATGGGCCACGGCGTCAGCATGACCCACCTCAACGGGGCGACAGTGGCCGATCTGATCCTGGAGCGGAAAACCGACCTGACCGACGTGTTCTTCGTCAACCGGCGAACCCTGCCGTGGCCGCCCGAGCCCATCCGCACCCTGGCCGCGCGCGCCATCAGGGGCTACATGCGGTGGGAGGACCGCCGCTTCGATCCGTAACAGCACGCCGACGCAGCGGGTGATGGTGCCCATCCCTCCCCCGGAAGAGCACCGCCCGCTCCGGCGTTGTGCGGGACGGGGTCGCGATGACAGAGCAAACTCTCGAGGAATTCCTCAGCAGCGGCGCCGGACTGTTGGCCGGGCTGCCACCCGAGGTGGTGCGCCAGTTCGCGAAGGAGGTGGAGCGCCGCCACCTCGCGCACGGTGAGCTCCTCTTTCGCGAAGGCGAGCCGGGCCGTTTCATGTTCATCGTCGAGCGGGGCGCGCTCGAAGTGCTGAAGGGGCCCGAGGAGGGCCGGGCGAGCCTCCTGCGGGTCATGCTGCCCGGCGAGGCTGGCGGGCTGACCAGTATGGCGGTGGCGAAGACACGCTCCGCAACCCTTCGCGCGCGGGGGCCCGCATCGGTCCTCACGGTGCCGCGCGAGCGATTCCTCATTCTGCTCGATGAACTACCCGACCTCCGCAGAGGGCTCCTCGCAGAGCTCAGCCGCAAGGTCCGGGACAAGACGGCCCGAATCGCCGCCCTCACCGGAGACAGCGATCGGCAGGCGACGCCGGTGCTCGTGTACGACGCCAAACCGTACGATCGCGACGCCCTCGATGAGGCGGCCGGCGACGACCTCGAGCTCCACTATCTCGAAACGAGGTTGGAGCCGGCAACGTCCGAGCTCGCCCGCGGCTTCGCCGTGGTGTGTGCCTTCGTCAACGACGATCTCGGCGCAGACACCCTGAAGCTGCTGGCGTCCGGCGGCACCGGGCTCGTGGCCATGCGCTGCTCCGGCTTCAACAACGTGGACCTCGAGGCGGCCGCCGAGTTGGGGATCACGGTCGTGCGTGTCCCCTCGTACTCGCCGGAGGCCGTGGCCGAGCACACCATGGCGCTGATCCTGGCCCTCAACCGCAAGATCCACCGAGCGTACAACCGCGTACGCGAAGGTAACTTCAGCCTCACGGGTCTGGTGGGATTCAACCTTCATGGGCGAACCGCCGGCATTGTCGGGCTCGGCTCGATCGGCAGAGCGCTGGCCGCGAACCTGCGAGGTATCGGAATGAAGGTCCTGGCCTCCGACCCCGCCCTGGACGAGGCCACGGCCTCCGACCTCGAGGTGGACGCCGTCGACCTCGAAGACCTCCTCGGCCGCTCGGACGTGGTGAGCCTCCACGCCCCCCTGATGCCCGCCACCCACCATCTCCTCGATCGCAAGAGGATTGCCGCCATGAAGGCCGGGGCCATGCTGATCAACACCAGCCGCGGCGGCCTCGTGAATACCGCGGCGCTCATCGACGCCTTGAAGTCAGGCCACCTCGGGGCTGCCGGCCTGGACGTCTACGAGGAGGAGAGCGAGTACTTCTTCGAGGATCGCTCGGGAAAGGTGATCAAGGACGATCTCCTGGCCCGCCTGATGACCTTCCCGAACGTCATCGTCACGAGCCACCAGGCCTTTCTCACCCACGAAGCTCTGCATGAAATCGCGACCACCACGGTCTCGAGCATCCGCGACTACATCGCCGGCCGCGAGCTGCGCCATCGGGTCTCGAGCGGCGGATCGTAGCGTTCCCCATCGATGCCGCACAACTGGTGCCACGCACTACGGGTGCCACGTACACACTTCCACAGTTGTCCACGCCTCAGCTGCGCACGAAGACCGCAGTTGAACGACCCGATCACCGAATCGCCTCTGGTTGAGAATGCTCCGCTGCACGGGCGGGCCACCTCGACTCTGCGCAGCCGGCCAAATCAGGACAGGTGTGGAAATGTGTACGCGGCACCCATGCGTCACTCGATGAAGTCGGCGAGGTCCTTCTTGAACTCCGCCATCGAGGGCGGGTGGACGTACATCATGTGGCCCGCCTCGTAGTACTCGACGGTGATGTTCCGGCGCAGCTCCGGGCTCAGATCCATGTGATTCAGCACGTACTCGGTGACGCCGTAGGGCGTCGCCAGGTCGAAGTAGCCCTGCTGCACCAGGACCCGCATCCCGGGGTTCTGGACCATGGCGTGGCTCAGGTCGACGGCGGTGTTGGCGACGGGCAGCTTGTCGTACCACTGGCTCTTGCTCGGCGGTGCGTGCGATTCGTCCCAGTTCTTCCAGAGCTCGCCTGAGAAGACGTAGTCGCGCTCGAGCTCGACGCCGAGGTCACTGCGGTAGTAGTCGTTGAAGGCCGCGGCGAAGGCCGGGCCTACTGCCGCGCTGAAGGGGTCGTAGGTGAACCGCTCGGCGAGGTGGTTGAGGCCGTCTCCCTTGAAGCGGGAGTCGGCGCGCCCCGAGGTCTGCCGCCGGTCGCGCAGCAGCTCCTTCGAGAACTGGCTCTCGTCGATGCGCAGGTTGGCCCGGTCCCAGTAGTCCTCGGAGAGCCCGGTGAAGCGGGCCATGCCGGCGAGCACCTCGCGCCGCTCCGCCTCAGAGAGGCGGCTCCCCTTGAACAGGGCCCGGGCGTAGGTGGTCTCGGCGAAGTGCTCCGCCTCATCGAGGAAGACGCGCAGATCGGCCGGCCGGTCGGGCACCGCCTCGTGGTACCAGGCGGTGGCCGCGAAGGTGGTGAAGAAGAGCACGTGCGGCAGGTCGATGCCGATGCCCGCGCTGCCGGCCACGAAATCGAGGTACGGCGAGACCAGGATGACGCCGTTCAGCGCGAGGTTGTGCTTCGTGAGCAGGCGGTAGGCGGCGCCGCCGCTGCGCATGCCGCCGTAGCTTTCGCCGAGAAGGTACTTGGGGGACAGCCAGCGGCCGTTGTCGGTGACGTACCGGGCGATGAAGTCCGAGACCGAGGCGATGTCCTGGTCGACGCCCCAGAAGTCCTTGCCCTCGGCCTCGCCCACCGGCCTCGAGAAGCCCGTGCCGACGGGGTCGATCATCACCAGGTCCGCTTCGTCGAGGATGCTGTGCTCGTTGGCCACCCGCCGGAAGGGGCCGGGCGGCGTGAAGCCGGCATCCTCGACGACCACCCGCTGCGGGCCGAGGATGCCCATGTGGAGCCAGATCGAGGCCGAGCCTGGGCCCCCGTTGTAGGCGAAAAGAACCGGCCGCCCGGCCGGATCGACGCCGTCTTCGGTGTAGGCGGTGTAGCCGAAGAGCGCCACCGGCGCGCCCTCGTCGTTCCTCATGAGCATGGTGCCGGCGGTGGCCGTGTAGTGGATGGTGCGGCCGCCCACGGTGGCCTGGTGTTTCGAGGTGAAGACCTCGGCTTCGGGTGCCTTGGTGACCGCGCCTTCTGCCGCGTCCGCCGGAAGTTCATTGGCCGAAACAGATGCGGGAGTGGCGGCGAATCCCCACAGGAGCGCGGCCGCAAGCATGCTCGTGATCCTCGACATTCTCGACCTCCTCGATCCTTACGGGGACGCGGGAGACGGACGCACCCCGCGGCGCGTCCCGCCGCGGCAGCCCTTCGCGCCGTCGGTCCCGGCTGCCTGCGCCCGAATGTCTGCCGGGCATGGACGAAAGTCAAGCCGTGCCGCATCGGGGAGATCGCCGCGGCGCCAGATCATTTGGGTGTTCCACGCGCACCTCGGGACCGCCGGCCGACGTCCGGGCGGGAATCCCGGGGGCACCCGCAGTTGTTCTGATCCGTGTCACGAGCCCTGGACACCGAACGAAGGAGCAACCACATGGCCAAAGTCCCCGCCTACGCCGCGCTGACATCCACTGCCCCCCTCGCCCCGTTCACGATCGAGCGCCGGGAGCCCGGCGCGAAGGACGTGGAGATCGACATCCTGTTCTGCGGCATCTGCCACTCGGACGTCCACCAGGTGCGCGACGAGTGGGGAGGGTCCATCTTCCCGATGGTGCCCGGCCACGAGATCGTGGGCAGAGTCCGCCGCGTCGGCCCGTCGGTCGAGCGCTTCGCGGTCGGCGACCTCGTCGGGGTCGGCTGCATGGTCGACTCGTGCCGCACCTGCGACGCCTGCGCCCGCGACCTCGAGCAGTTCTGCCATAAGGGCTGCGCCCTCACCTACAACGGCACCGAGATGGACCGCAAGACGCCGACCTTCGGCGGCTACTCCACGGCCGTGGTGGTGGACGAGGCCTTCGTCCTCAGGGTGCCCGAATCGCTGGATCCCGCGGGGGCCGCTCCGCTGCTGTGCGCGGGCATCACCACCTTCTCTCCACTGAAGCAGTGGGGCTGCAAGCCCGGCGACCGCGTCGGCGTCGTCGGCCTCGGCGGGCTGGGCCACATGGCCGTCAAGCTCGCGAGCTCCATGGGGGCCGAGGTCACCATGCTCAGCACCTCGAAGTCCAAGCAGGAGGACGCCGAACGCCTCGGCGCCTCGAAGTTCGCTCTCACCTCGGACGAGGCCACGTTCGAGCGGCTCGCCGGCCACTTCGACCTCATCATCAACACCATCTCGGCGCCCCACGACTACAACAAGTACCTCGGGATGGTCCGCACCGAGGGCACGATGGTGCTCCTGGGCGTGCCGCCGGAGCCGACGCCGGTGTCGGCCTTCGCCCTCCTGATGGGCAACAAGAAGCTCGCCGGCTCGCTCATCGGCGGTATCGCCGAGACCCAGGAGATGCTCGATTACTGCGGCGAGCACGGTATCGTCTCGGACGTCGAGGTCATCCGCGCCGACCAGGTCAACGAGGCCTACGAGCGCATGCTCAAGGGCGACGTCCGCTACCGCTTCGTCATCGACGCCGCCAGCCTGAAGGGGGCGTAGGCGCTCCTGTACAGCGAGTGTTGCGCAGTTCAGAAAACCGTAACGTGCGCGGGAGGCGAGGAGCAACGATGCGTCTCGAGAGAATCCAACGTCGTCTTTCCGTGGTGCTCGCGGCGCTGGTGCTCGCCGGCTGCTCGAGCACCGGCGCGCCCGATCTTTCGAAGATGTCGTTCTCCGAGGAGCCGCTGATCGGGAAGTTCGTCTGGTACGACCTCATGACCGACGACGGCGACGCCGCGCGCCAATTCTACGGCGGACTGTTCGGGTGGACCTTCGAGACGACCACCGGGCCCCGCGGCGGTGAGTACGTTCTCGTTCGGGACGACGGTGTGTACATCGCGGGAATCGTGACCAGGCCCGATCCGCCCGACGGCACCGAGTTCTCCCGCTGGCTGCCGTACGTCTCGGTCGTCGACGTCGACTCGTCCGCCGAACGCGCCCATTCGGCCGGCGGAGAGGTCGTCGTGGGGCCGCTCGACGTAGCCCTCG
Source organism: Chondromyces sp. (assembly GCA_035466375.1). GTDB lineage: Bacteria > Acidobacteriota > Thermoanaerobaculia > Thermoanaerobaculales > Sulfomarinibacteraceae > Sulfomarinibacter. The sequence continues at coordinate 8,239 of DATIVB010000319.1, read as the reverse complement.
GACGGGTCGCCGCCATCGTCGATCCCGAAGGCGCGGCCCTCGGGCTCGCCCGCAGCTCCATCGGCGATCCCGACGATGCCACAACCCTCGCCGCGCCCGGGCGTGTGGTGTGGACCGAGCTGCTCGCGAACGACGACTCCGGCGCGGCGGCGTTCTACGAAGCGGTCGTGGGATTCACGGCCCGGACCGTCGAACGCCGGGGCGGGCTGTACACGCTGTTGAGCGTCGGCGGGGTCGATCGCGCCGGCGTCCTCCGCAATCCGACCGATTGGCAGCCGCAGTGGCTCACCTCCTTCGGGGTCGAGGACCCCGCTGCGGCCGCCGAACGGGCCGCGGCCCTCGGCGGCACGGTGCTGCTCGAGCCGACGCCCGAAGTGCGGGAGGGAACGATGGCCCTGGTGACCGACCCGTCCGGCGCGGTCCTCGCCCTGCAGAAGACAACGAGCTGAGCGAAGGAGACGACACGATGCGAAAACTGGCCAACGCGTTCGGGCTCATCCTGCTGCTTGGGTACTGTATGGTCGTCGCCGGGTGCTCCGGCAACGTCGGCGTCGGTATGAGCGTCGGCGTACCGGTGGGCAACCACGGCTTCGTCAGCGTCGGCGGCGGCCGCTGGCTGTGAAACGGCCTGCCCGGACGGCCGGTGCCCCGCCTCCGCACCATCATCACGAACACGTCAAGGTGGCGGCACTTCAAGAAGCAGCCCACAAAGCATGGATGATCAGGGCAACCCGACCGCCGTCGGCGATCTCGAGCAGCAGATGAAGAACGCGTACTCAGACCTCGAAAAGGTCTTGCAGCACTACGGCTGCACCTTCGACGACGTGCTCGTCGAGAACGTCTTCACGACCGACATGGCGAAGTTTCTCGAGGCCGCGTCCTACCGCACCTCGATCTACACGAAGAACTTTCCGACCGGTTCCTGGCTCGAGGTCAAGGGGCTCGCCCTGCCCGAGTTCAGGGTCGAGATCGAGCTGGAAGCGCACTGCGCCCGGTGAGGCCGGGTCGGCACGACGTGGTGTCCGTCGTACGATCGTGCGGACCTCTTTTCGCTTCACACGGACTCGGCCGTCTGTCTCAGGGGACATCAGGTTGATGACGCCAGACGTCAGACGGGCGCTGGTGTGCGGGGCCGGCGGGTTCATCGGCAGTCACCTCGTCAAGAGACTGAAATCGGAAGGCTACTGGGTGCGTGGAGTCGATCTCAAAGCGTGCGAGTTCGCGCCGACGCAGGCCGACGAGTTCATCATCGGCGATCTCCGCGATCCCCGCCTCGTGCGCGACGTGATCGACGAACACCTGGCCGAGCTGTACCAGCTGGCGGCGGACATGGGCGGCGCCGGATTCACCTATGTCGGCCACAACGACGCCGCCATCCTGCACAACTCCGCCATGATCAACCTCAACGTGGCGGAAGAGAGCTCGAAGAAGGGGGTCGGCAGAGTTTTCTTCGGATCCTCTGCCTGCGTGTATCCCGAACGGAACCAGCTCGATCCCGACAACCCGGTGTGCTCGGAGGACTCCGTCTATCCGGCAGACCCTGACAGTGACTACGGCTGGGAGAAGCTGTTCAGTGAACGGCTGTACATGGCGTACGCGAGGTGCCGCGGCATGAAGGTCCGCATCGCGCGCTTCCACAACATCTTCGGGCCGGAAGGGTCATGGAACGACGGCCGGGAAAAGGTGCCGGCGGCACTGTGTCGCAAGGTGGCCGAAACGGCCTCGGGCGGGACAATGGAAATGTGGGGCGACGGCGAGCAGAAGAGGTCGTTTCTCTCGATTGACGAATGTCTCGAGGGCATTCGACGGCTCATGCAGTCGGATTTTCCGGGGCCCGTCAATATCGGCTCTGAAGAAGTGGTGACGATCAACCAGCTCGCCCACATGATCATGGACATCGCCGGCAAGCAGATCGCCATCAAACACGTCGACGGACCTCTCGGTGTCCGCGCGAGGAACTCGGACAATCGACTGATCGAGGCCAGGTTGGGCTGGAAGCCGACCCGGCCCCTCCGCTGCGGGATGGAAGAGACCTACAGGTGGATCGAGGAACAGCTGCGGTCAGCCCGTTAGCCCGTGCCCTGACAACACCCCCGATGATCTGCGGGCGAACAGCTCTGTATCATCGTTGTCCGTGGCTTCTGATGTGATCGTCGTTGCGAGGCGCTGGGATGGGCTTGGAGGTCGGCTGCACGCCATTCTGAACGCCTGGTCGGTCGCCCGCGCCCTCGACCTCGAGTTTCGATTCGTCTGGTCGCGGAGTTCTTTCCGGGGCCTCCATGAGCCTCGCGAGATCTTCGACGACGCTTTCCTGGCACGCTACGAAATCGCCGATTCAGACTGCTGCGGCCGCACCCTCCTGCCTCCGCCGACGGACGTGGGTCTGGCAGAGGCGAGGACGTTCTGCCGTACGGCGGCTCCAGACTCGATGATCGACGTCTGGGAGTGCTTCGAGGTGCTTGCCTTCGCCGACGAGCCACCGGCAGCCGCGGCGGCGAGATTCAGGGCGGGGCTGCGCGAGTTGGGCTGGAGCGGGGAGGTTCGCGGTTTTCTGAATTCGGTGTCGCGTGCCGGCGATGGAGGCGGGTACTCTGCAGTTCACATCCGCGCAGGAGACATCGTCGGCGGCGAGTGGCGGCAGTTCGTGCCGGTCGAGAAGCTCCTCCCGACCGCCTTCATAGAGCTCGCCGTCGAGGTTCTCGCCGGTCCGGGTGGCAGGCGGATCGTCCTCGCGTCAGACAACGACCACTACGTCCACCACTTGAAGAGAAAGTTCGACGTCGTTCGCTCACCGGGCGACGTCGTGCGGGGGTATACCGGGCTGAGTGACGCGCAGCGCGCGCTCGCCGATATCCTGGTGCTGTCGTCGGCCGGGCGGCTCGTCGGACCCCGCACGAGCGCTTTCAGCCGGCTGGCTGCACATCTCGGAGGCCTCACCCTACTGAGTGTCACTGATCTCATGGCCGAGAACGCCGCGCGACACAGGTTGCGTACGGGCATCGCGTGCGCCGCCAAAGCGGCCCGAGGATCGACGGTCCTGCGCCCCTTGCTGGCGCGCGACATCTGTTGGTATCTCGACGTCTTCCCCGAGCATGTAGCCGCGGGCGAATATCGCGAGATGGCGCGCCGCGCGACGCGATGCGAGCCGGACTTCTGCGGTGCGCTCAATCGACTGGCAATCGCGGAGGCCTTTGCCGGCAACTCGCGCGCGTCAATGGACGCCTCGTCGCGAGCTCTGAAGGCCGCGGCCCTGGCCGAGGCGACGCATGCCGACCCGTCGGTCGAAAGCCTGGCGACGTCGATCTCGGCCAGACTGGTGATCGCCCTTGGCGCCGGCCTGCGCCACCTCCCGGCGTGGCTCGGCCGCATCCTCGTACTGAGGCGCTTCGGCCGCGAGCTCGACACCGCGGCACTGCTCGCAGACACCGACGGGTGCCTGCAGAGGTGCGAGGGCCTGACGCCATTCCAGACCCACCTCCACGACGTCATGCTTAACCTCCGTTTTCAGCGCGCCGCGACGGTCTGGCTCACGACGGCGGACGGGCCATGCCGGGAGATGGCGGGACGAGCCTTGAGGCCGGCGAAGAGCGCGCCCTTGCTGTTGCCGTCCTGGCGGCCTTCCGGGTTCGGCTCGCTCGGCCAGCCGGTGAACTTCTCGCAGACGGTGCGCAACCTGGAGATCGCGACCATCCGCATCGCGCACGCGATGGGCGCGTCGCTTTCCGGCGCTCCCTCGCGCCCTCCGCCGATGGGGAATGTCGAAGCGATCAGAACCAGCCCGTCGGGGCTCCGATGGGTGGCCGGGTGGGCCTATGACCCCGAAGCTCGCCGCAACGATCTCCGGGTCGGCCTCCTTGTGGGCGGCGACATCGTATCCGGAGGAACGACCTTCCTCCCGCGACCGGACGTCGCGGCCAGCCTCGACGACCCTCGAGCGTCGAACTGCGGGTTCGCGTTCCCAGTTCCGGAGACCCTCGAGGACGAGGTCATCAACCTCACATCGGGGCTCCGCGTCGCTTCCGGGTGGGACGACGCTCACGGACGTCCCTGATCGTCGCGGACCGGGCGCCGCCGGATCCAGCCAGCTCGTTAACCAGCAGGACTTTCGGTCCGAGGATGCCGGCCGGCAGCCGGAAGGGCCGCGGCCCTCGGCGGCGCGGTGCTGCTCGAGGCGACGCCCGAAGTGCGGGAGGGAACGATGGCCCTGGTGACCGACCCGTCCGGCGCGGTCCTCGCCCTGCCCGAGTTCATGGTCGAGATCGAGCTCGAAGCGCACTGCTCGCACTGAGGCCGAGGCGGTACGGCAGGGACTCAGTCGGGACGCACGGCATGCCGCGGGAACGGCGGCGGCTCCACGGTGATCGTCCCTTCGGCCTCGAGCAGGCGAAGCGCCTCTTCGACGCCGCGCGCCAGCTGCGGGTCCCGCCCCTCGGCCACCGACTTCGCATCCAGCAGCACCTCGATGTCCGGCGGCACGCCCTGGTTCTCGGCGATCCAGACGCCGTTGACCGGGTCGAAGACGGCGTTGTCCGGCGCGGTCAGAGCGCCGCCGTCCACCAGCGGGTAGTGCACCGAGGACTTCACGAGTCCGCCCCACGTCCGGGTGCCGATCAGGGGTCCGGCCTGCTGCTGGCGGAAGACCCACGGAAAGTAGTCGCCGCCGGAACCGGCCAGCTCGTTGATCAGCAGGACCTTCGGTCCGAGGATGCCGGCCGGCAGCCGGAAGGGGCGGCCGCCGGGGACCTCGTTGGTGATGGCCGCGCGCAGCGAGCGCGTCATGAGGTCGACCATGTAGTCGTCGAGCAGGCCGCCGCCGTTGAAACGCTCGTCGATGACGGCGCCGTGCCTGTCCTGCTGCGCGAAGAAGTAGCGGTTGAAGGAGACCACACCGCGGCTGGACGTGTTCGGGATCCAGACGTAGGCGAGCCGGCCGTCCGAAAGCTCGTCCACCAGGCGGCGATTGTCCTCGACCCACACCAGCTGGCGCAGCTCGCTCTCGCTGGCGATGGGCTCGACGGTCTCGGTCCACGAGCCCTCGAGTGATGGTCCGGTTCCGACGCGGATCACCGTCTGGCGCCCGGCCGTGCCGTCGAGCCATCGGTACGGGTCGTCGTCGGCGGTCAGCTCGACGCCGTCGACCGCGAGCAGGTAGTGACCTGCCTTGATCTTCATCCCGGGGCGGTCGAGGGGCGCCTCGAGATCGGGGTTCCAGCTCTCGAAGGTGTAGATCCTGGCGATCCGCCAGCGGCCCGAGTCCGCCTCCAGATCGGCGCCCAGCAGGCCCACCTTGGAGTCGTCGGTCTCCGGAAAGTCGCCGCCGAAGACGAAGCTGTGGCCGACGGCGAGCTCGCCGTTGAGCTGGTCGAGCAGGTAGCTCAGGTCTGTGCGGTGGCGCACGAACGGCACCAGCGGCTCGTAGCGCGCTCGCACTTCGTCCCAGTCGCGGCCGTGCATTCCGGGGTCGTAGAAGTAGTCGCGCTCGTAGCGCCAGGCCTCGTCGAAGATCTGCCGCCACTCGGCCTTCCGATCGAGCCGCATCTGCAGCGACAGCTCCAGCGAATCGTCGCCGTTACCCGGCGGGCTCGCCGTTTCCACGACCCGCCAGCTGTCGCCCACACGGAAGAGCATTTTCGTGCCGTCCGCCGAAACCGAGACGTCGCTGACACCGCTGGCGAACTCCTCCGCCTTCCGGTCTTCGAGCACCAGCTTGTGCAGCGTGACGCCCGGTCCGTCTACGTCCTCACCGAGGAACACGCTGCCGGCGGGGCCGCCCACGGTCAGCACGTAAGTGGACTCGGGCACGGGCAGTGCGAGCGTGCGCCGCTCCATCCCGGCCACGTCGATCCGGACCTCGGGTGGCGAGTCGTCCTTTTCGTCCTCGCCGTCGCCGGCATCGTCCCGGCCGGCGGCATTCGCCTTCGCGCCGTTCTTCTTCGCATCGGACTTCCGCTTCGCCGGGCTCTCACCCGACGCGTCGTTTCCTTCGTCGCCGATCTCCCCGTCCACGGGCTCCTCGTCGCTCTGCGGAGCGAAGGGACTCGGGTCGTCGGCCCGCAGCACCATGGCGTAGGCGGCGTACGTGGGCTCGGCCTGCATGGTGCTGGTGTTGGCCCAGCCCGAGGCGAGCGCCAGATTGGTGCTGGCCAGGAAGTAGAGGTAGCGCCCCCCGCGATCCCACGACGGCGCCACCGAATCGGCGAGGCCGTTGGTCAGGGGCGTCGCCTCACCGGTCTCCACCGACCACACCATGATGCGGTGGAAGTTGTTCGGAAACGTCTTGCTGTAGGCGAGCCACCTGGAGTCGGGCGACCACGCCAGGCCCATGGACCCGCGCTCGATGTTGGCGCCGCCGCTGTCGGCGGTGGCGACGGTCCCGGTCTCGAGGTCGACCACCCGAACCCGGACGAAGTCATCCACGAAGGCGATCCGCGTCCCGTCCGGCGACCACGCGGGCTCCCACGCCATCTTCGACTCGCCGATCGCGATGCGGCGCGGCTCGGAGAGGCCGTCCTGGGCCCCGATCAAAAGCTCGTACTCTCCGTGCCGATCGGAGAACCACGCGATCTCGGCACCGTCGGGCGACCACACGGGCGCGCGGTCGGCCGCCCCCGAGCTGCGGGTGAGGTTGCGGGAATCGCCCTTCTCCACCGGCACGGTGAAGATCTCGCCGCGTGCCTCGAAGAGCGCCCGTTGGCCGGTGGCCGAGAGCGCCGAGTGCTCGACGCGGTCGCTCACGTCCTCCCACCGGGTCTCCGCCCAGGGGAAGTCTCCCCGCACGGTGATCTCCAGGCGCTGGATCTCGCGGCTTGCGGGATCGAGGGTGTGGATCCAGCCGTCGCGCTCGAAGACGAGCGTGCTCCCGTGCCCTGCCAGCCACTTCACGTCGACATCGGCGAAGTCCGTGAGCTGCTCGAGCGACCCGGTGCCGGGGTCGTACGACCACACGTTCACGGACCAGCTGCGATCCGACAGGAAGTAGATGCGGCCCTCCAACCACACCGGGAAGATGTCGGTGCTGCGCTCTTCGTTGGGCAGCCGCACCTCGTCCAGGGTCTCGAGGTCGAGGATGACGAGGGGCGTGTTGTGGCCTCCGCGATACTGGCGCCACTCGGTGTCCCAGCGTGCGACCCGGTCGACGACGATCCTGGCGCCGTCCCCGGAGAACGAGCCGTCGTGCCCCCAGGGCGCCGGCAGCAGCTGCGACGGGCCGCCGTCGCGGTCCACGCTCCACAAGCGCTGGTACCCGGCCGGCGCGGTCCCCCGCGACGAGGCATACAGCACGCGGTCGCCGTCCGGCGTCCAGCCGAGCGCGTAGGACGCAGACGGGTACCACGTCAGGCGTGTGGGCTCGCCACCTTCGAGCGGCACCACGAAGACGGATGGCACACCGAAGCGGTCCGAGGTGAAGGCGATCCAACGGCCGTCTGGCGAAAAGCGCGGGTTCTGCTCGACAGCCGGCGTGCTGGTGAGTCGGCGCGCCTCGCCGCCGCTGCGGTTGACGACCCAGAGATCGCCGCCATGGGCGAAGGCGACGTGCTGATCGCTGAGGGTCGGCTGGCGCAGTAGCCGGGTACCCTGGGCACCGAGGGGCAGCACCCACGCGAGGACCACGAGCCAGCTGATGAAGTGGGGCAGAAGTGCGCGCGAACTGAAACGGACCATCTTCGAGCTCCTTCCGAGCGGATCCAAGGGCCGGTACGACCCTCCCCGAAAGACATACGTTAGCAGGCTGGCGCGGTTGACATCGATGACCGCGGCCCGGACCCCGCACCATCGCGTGTCGTGGGCGCCACGCTTCGGACGAGGCCAGGTTCGAGCGCCTATGCCTTGATGGCCTCGACATTCTTCACGGTCATGTCGAACACCAGGTCTCTGCCGGCCAGCGGGTGGTTGCCGTCCAAACGGACCACGCTGTCGTCGACGGCGATGACTTTCAAGGGGAATCGCCGGCCCTGTTGGTCCTGAGCCGCGACCACCGCGCCGACGGCAAGGTCGGGTGGAAGCTGCGACCGCGGCACCTCGACGACACGGGATTCATCCCGCTCTCCGAAGCCTTCGGCAGCCGGAATCGCCGTGGTCACGTGCGCCTCCGGCTCGAGTCCCGCGAGCGCCTGTTCGAGGGCGGGAAGGACCTGCCCGGCGCCGAAGATGAAACGCATGGCACCGGTCTCGGAGGAGGAGCTCAGGAGAACGCCGTCGGCGTCCTTGAGCTCGTACTCGACGGTGACCATGCGCCCGT
>DATIVB010000318.1:0-3791 GCA_035466375.1 Chondromyces sp. | reverse complement strand
CCATCCCGGTGTCCGGGCCGGTGGGCATCGCCATCCTGGTGACCCTGATCGCCGTGCTGGGCTGGGGCCGCTTGCGCGGCCTGGTCTGAAGGGCGCGCTCTCAGGCGGCGTCGTCGTCAACGGAGCGCACTTCGAGCAGCGACTCGAGGTGGGGGAGCAGGGTCTCGGCGAGGCGCCGCTGGCCCTCGGCGGTGGGGTGCAGGCCGTCGCCTTGGAGCAGCGACGGGTCCGAGCCCACCTCGCGCACGAAGCCGGGCACCAGGGTCACCCCCTCTTCGGCGGCGAGGCGCTCGTAGAGGGCGGCGAAGCGGGAGCCGTAGTCGGGGCCGTAGTTCGACGGCACGTCCATGCCGAGCAGCAGCACCCGGGCGCCGGCGGCGCGGCCGCGGCGCACGATGGAGCGCAGGTTGGCCTCGGTGGCCTCGAGGTCCTGGCCGCGCAGGGCGTCGTTGCCGCCCAGTTCCACCACCAGGATGTGGGGCTCCTGCCGCAGGACCCAGTCGAGGCGCGCCAGGCCGCCGGCCGAGGTGTCGCCGCTGACCCCGGCGTTGACGACCTCGACGTCGCGGCCGCGGTCGCGCAGTAGCCGCTCGACCACCGCCGGGAAGGCCTCGTCGGCGGCGAGGCCGAGGCCGGCGGCGAGGCTGTCGCCGAGCACGACGACGCGAACCGCGCCAGGTGGGGCGGGCGGGGACGGGCTCTCAGCCGCCGGGACGGTGGTCTGCGAGGGCTGTGAGCACGCCGCAGAAGCGAGCGCGGCCGCCGCGATCAGCGATCCGAGGCCGAGAAAGACGGGTGATCGTGAAATGATGCGTGCCATGGCGGTGATTGTAGCGGCCGGAGGTGCCTGATGGCGACAAAGGGCTCGAACAACGACACGGTGCTGGCGCTGCACGGGGTCGGGCGCCGGCTGCCGTCGGGCGGCCGCACGCTGACGATCCTCGACGGCATCGACCTCGAAGTGGCGCGCGGTGAGTTCGTCGCCGTGCTCGGGCCCTCCGGAAGCGGCAAGTCGACTCTGCTCGCCCTGATGGCCGGCCTCGATCGGCCGAGCGCGGGCGAGGTGGCGCTCGACGGGGAGCGCATCGACCGCCTCTCGGAGGACCGGCTGGCCCTGCTGCGCCGCCACAAGGTGGGCTTCGTCTTCCAGTCCTTCCAGCTGCTTGCGAACCTGACCGCGCGCGAGAACGTGCTGCTGCCGATGGAGCTCCTCGGCTGGTCCGACGCCCGGCGGCGGGCCGACGAGCTGCTCGCTGCGGTTGGCCTCTCGGAGCGCGGCCACCACTACCCCTCGCAGCTCTCCGGCGGGGAGCAGCAGCGGGTGGCGCTGGCGCGCGCCTTCGCGCCGCGGCCCATGCTGTTGCTCGCCGACGAGCCCACCGGCAACCTCGACGGCGCCACCGGCCGGGTGGTGCTCGACCTGCTGGCGGCGCTGCGGGCCGAAGAGGGCGCCACCCTGGTGCTGGTGACCCACGATCCGGCGGTGGCCGCGCTCGCCGACCGCCGCATCCACCTCGCAGACGGCCGCATCGAGCGCGAGGAGGCGGCGTGACGCTCTCCTCGTGGCTCGCCCTCGCGGCGCGCGAGCTGCGCGGCTCGGCGGGCCGGCTCGCCTTCTTCGCCGTGTGTCTCGCCGTCGGAGTCGCGGCGGTGGTCGCGGTGGCCGGGCTCTCGGCGGCGCTGGACGACGGCATCCAGGCGCAGGCGCGGCAGCTGCTGGCGGCGGACCTCGCGGTCGAAAGCCGGCGGCCGATCGCTGCAGAGGTCGCGGCCGCGGTCGACGCGCTGCCCGGCGCGCGCCGCGCCGAAATTCGCGAGCTGCCGAGCGTCGTGTCGGTGCCGTCCGGGACCGGGCCGGAGACGGCGCCGGGCCCGTCCCTGCTGTGCGAGCTCAAGGCGGTTGAGCCCGGCTATCCCTTCTACGGAACGCTGGCGACGGATCCGGCCCGGCCGCTCGAGGAGCTGCTCGGACCCGATCGCGTGCTGGTGGGTCCCGAGCTGCTGCTGCGGCTCGGCCTCGCGGTCGGCGACGGGCTGCGCATCGGCAGCGCCGACTATCAGATCGCCGGCACGGTCGGCTCGGAGCCCGACCGGCTCGAGGTCGGCTTCACCCTCGGCCCCCGGATCCTGATGTCCCTGGCCGCCCTCGAGCGCAGCGGCCTGGTCGGCCTCGGCAGCCGGGTCGAGCACCGGCTGCTGGTCCGCCTGCCCGACGGCGCGTCGGTCGAGGACGTGGCGCGGGCGGCGGCGGCGGTCCGCGCCGCGGTGCCGGACCCGGAGTTCGTCGACGTCGAGACCTACGTCGAGGCGCAGCCCTCGCTGCGCCGCGGGCTCGAGCGGGTGGGCCGCTTCCTCGGTCTGGTGGCCCTGCTGTCCCTGCTGATCGGCGGCATCGGCGTCGCGCAGGCGGTGCGGGCCTGGCTGGCCGGCCGCCTCGACGCCATCGCGGTGCTGCGCGCCATCGGCGTGCGGCCGCGCGAGGTCTTCGCCCTCTACCTCGGCCAGACCGCGCTGCTGGCGTTGGCGGGCTCCGCGCTCGGCGCCGTCGCCGGGGCGCTGGCGGCGCAGGCGGTGCCGCGGCTGCTCGCCGGGTTGCTGCCGGTGGAGGTGGCGGTCGGCTGGCAGCCGGCGGCCATGCTGCGCGGCCTCGCCCTCGGCCTCGGGGTCGCGGTCCTGTTCGCGCTGCGGCCGCTGGCCGAGGTGCTGCGGGTGCCGCCGGTGCGCGTGCTGCGCCGGGATGCGGAACCGCTGCCCGCCAACCGCGCCATCGCGGCGATTCTCGGCGCCGTCCTGGTGGGAGGCGTCGCGGCGACCGCGGCCGTCCAGTCCGGCTCGATCCTGCGTGGGGTGCAGTTCGCGCTCGGGCTGGTGGTGGCGGCGGCGGTGCTGTCGGCGGGGGCGTGGCTGGTGGTGCGCGGGGTGGGACTCCTGCCGCGCGATCTCGGGGTGGTGGCGCTGCGGCACGGGCTCGCCGCCCTCGCGCGGCCCGGGTCGGGCACCCTCGGCGCGGTGGTCGCGCTCGGCCTCGGGGTGCTGACCGTGCTCGGCATGCTGCTGGTGCAGCAGCGGCTCTCGGCGCAGCTCGACGCCGAGCTGCCCGCGGCCGCGCCGACCGCCTTCCTGATCGACATCCAGCCCGGGCAGTGGCCGGGCGTGCGCGCCGTGCTCGAGGAGGCGGGCGCCGAGGACCTGGAGTCGGTGGAGGTGGTGGGTGCGCGGCTCGCCGCGATCAACGGCCGACCGGTGGCCGAGCTGGTGGCCGAACAGAGCGAGCAGGCGCGGGGCCGGCGCTGGGTCTTGACCCGCGAGCAGCGCCTGACCTCGCTCGAGACCCTGCCCGAGGACAACGTGATCGTCGACGGCGCCCTGTGGTCCGACCCGTCGCGGCCCGAGGTCAGCATCGAGGTGGAGTTCGCCCGCGACCTCGGGGTGGCGGTGGGCGACACCGTCACCTTCGACGTTCAGGGCGTACCCCTGGAGCTCGCCGTGACCAGTCTGCGCACCGTCGAGTGGGAGCGTTTCTCGATCAACTTCTTCCTCGTGGTGGAGCCCGGCGCGCTCGAGGGCGCGCCGCGCCACCGCATCGCCGCCGCGCGGCTGCCGCCCGCAGCCGAGCTTCCGGTGCAGGACCGCCTCGCGGCGGCGTACCCGAACGTCACCATGCTGCGGCTGCGCGAGGTGCTCGAGAAGATCGTCGCCGTTCTCGAGCGGGTGGGCTTCGCGGTGCGGCTGCTCGGCGCCTTCACCGTGCTCGCGGGGATCGCCATCCTCGCCGGCGCGGTCAGCGCCGG
>DATIVB010000317.1:0-2857 GCA_035466375.1 Chondromyces sp. | reverse complement strand
CACCGAGCCGGACGGCGGCTCCAACATCTGGCTGGCGCGCTTCGACACCGGCCTCGAGCTCGAGGCCTGGACCACCGAGGACGGCCCCGCCGGCGGCTACGACACCGGCATCGGGATCGCGGCGGGACCGGACCACGATCTCTTCGTGTCGGCCGTCGTCACCAGCTCTGCGGGCGATTTCGACATCTGGATCGGACGCTTCGCGATCGGCATGGTGTTCGCCGACGGCTTCGAGTCGGGCGGCAGTCTGCAGTGGTCATCGGCGACCGACTGAACCGACTGTCTCTCGCGCTCACTGCAGCGTGCCGGATCAGCCCAACCGTTCGAGGGCGAACCGGAAGCCGAGAGTGGCCGCCACCGCCGCGCAACCGAGCCCGAGCGCGAAGCACGACAGCACGATGCGCGACGCGCGCCACAGCGACTCCTCTTCACCTCCGCGGTCGAGCCGCCGCCCGCGCCGCACCACGACCGCGATGCAGAAGACGTTGACCGCGATCGCGGCACCCGCGAACCCGACCTTGACGAGGTGCAGCGCGGTGACCTCCTGGATCGAGAGGAGCAGCGCGGTGCCGGTGGCCGTCACGGCCAGCACCAGCGGCGCTTCCACCAGGAGGTCGATCCAGTAGTGGAGCCGGATCGTCGCCGCGTGCAGCTCGGGGTGGCGGAAGGGGTAGAGCTCGAGCACCGCTTCGGTGGCGACGACGCCGCCCCACAACGACAGCACCACCAGGTGGATCATGGCAAGCGGAGCGGGCACGCCTCCAGGCTCCATGGCATCGGCCTCCGTCGGAAATCCGGGTTCAGAGCACCCGCAGTGTAATCGAGCCGGAGGTGGAGGTCCCCGGGTCCGCCAGATGGACAGGCCCGCGAACTTGAGTACCATGGCGGCCATGCTGGACCTCATCCTGGTCGTCATCACGCTGCTGATCGCCCTGGCGCTGCGCGCGGAGCCGCTGCGCCGCATGCGCGCCCTCACCCTGCCCCTGGTGCTCACCGCGATCGCGGCCCTCGCGCACTTCGTAGCGGCGGCGGTGCCCCTTGACGACGGCGCCATCCGCGGCGCCGAGGTCGCGCTGGTGCTGGCGCTCGGCTTCCTCGTCGCCCGCGGCGGCCTGCTGCTGATCTTCGAGTGGGTGCTGATCAAGCGCATGGGCGTCATCCCGCCGCGCCTGATGCGCGAGGTGCTCGCCCTGCTGGTGTACCTCGCCCTCGCCATCCTCATCCTGCGCAGCATGGATATCGAGATCACCGGCCTGGTCACCACCTCGGCCGTGATCACCATCGTCGTCGGCCTCGCCCTGCAGCAGACCCTCGGCAACCTGCTCGCCGGCCTCGCCCTGGCCTGGGAGCAGCGGCTCGTGCCGGGCACCTGGGTCGAGCTCGACGGAGAGGTCGGCCTCATCGAAGAGACCGGATGGCGCTCGCTGGTGGCGCGCAACCGCCTCGGCGAGCGCGTGCTGGTGCCCAACTCGGATGTCGGCGCCGCACGGGTGACGATCCTGGGCGACGGCTCGCGGCCGGTGGCGGTCGCGGTGCGTCTCGGGGTCGCCTACTCCGTGCCGCCCGATGCCGCCAAGCGCGTTCTCCTCGAAGTGGCCCACGACACGCCCGGCGTGGTGGCGGATCCCCCACCACGGGTCATGACGTCCGAATTCGCCGACAGCGCCGTGGTCTACGAGTGCCGCCTGTGGACGCTGACCCCCTGGGGCCGCGACGACCTCGGCGACGCTTTTCTGACGCGTGCCCACGCCGCGCTGGCGCGGGCCGGAATGGAGATCCCCTTCCCGCAGCGCACTTTCCACCGCGCGAAGGCCGCCGAACCGATCGACACGACGCGCCGGCGACGCGCCGCACTCGCCGCGTGCGAGCTGTTCGGCGACACGCCCGACGCGGCCCTCGACGCGCTCGCCGAGCGCTCGCGGCTGCGCCGCTACGCGCCCGGCGAGGCCGTCGTCCGCGAGGGCGAGGCATCCACCGCCCTGTACCTCGTGGCGGCGGGCGAGGCAGTCGTCCGCCAGCGCGGCCGCGAGCTGGCGCAGGTCGGGGTCGGCGACCTCTTCGGCGAGATGGCCTTCCTCACCGGCAGCCCGCGCGCCGCCACCGTGCGCGCCTCCGAGTCAGCCCTCGAGGTGCTGGAGATCGACGAATCGGGGCTGCAGAGCCTGCTCGCCGACCGCGCCGACCTCGCCGGGCAGCTGGCCGAGAAGATGGCCGTACGCCAGCTCCAGGGCGAGGAGCTGCGCGACGAGACCGGCGCCCTCATCTCCCCCGCCGGCCTGGTGACCCAGTTCCGCAAGCACCTGTTGCGGATCGTCGGGCTGTCGGGCTGAGCCTCCGTTCCGGCCCGGCGCCGCCACCGGCGAGCCGGCGCCCCCCGCGGGTTTGACGGACGTTCCGCGAAGCGCTAGCCTGCTCCTTGATGAGAGCTCATCTCATCTCTGTCTGCCCGACAACGTGGAGGACCCGTGCCGCAGAACCAACCCGACACGCTGATGACCCGCCTGAAGACGGAGACCCGCGAGCTCCACACCTATGCTGAAAAGCGGGCGCTGCAGCAGCAGATCGCGGCCGGGACCGTCGACCGTGCGGCCTTCGCCGCCTACCTCGGCCAGCTCTACCTGGCCCATGACGCCCTCGAGTCGGCGCTCCTCCGCTCGCGGAACCTGCAACCCGAGATCTCGGCAATGGCAACCCCGGAACGTTTGCGGTTGCCCGAGCTCGAGCGCGACCTGGAGTTCTACGGCATCGATCCGGGCTCCCTCCAGCCCGAAGCCGCGACAACGAGCTTCGCGGCGGCCGTTGCGGAGATCGAGCGCTCGGCAGCGGTGGCGCTCCTCGGAGCGCTGTACGTGCTCGA
>DATIVB010000316.1:0-15995 GCA_035466375.1 Chondromyces sp. | reverse complement strand
TGGCAGGCCGCGTTTCGATCGATGCGCCGGATCAGCCCGCACAGCACGCTGCCGGTGCCGACCTCGATGAAGGTGTCGATGCCGTCGTCGAGCATGCGTCGGATGATCGCCGACCACAGCACCGGCGCGTCCACCTGTCGGACGAGGCCGTCGCGGACCTCCTCGGGAGACCGCACGGGCTGCGCGTCCACGTTGCGGTACAGCGGCACCGCCAGTGGGAGGAATCCAAGCTCGCTGAGGGTCGGCTCGAGGCCTTGACGAGCCGGCGCCATCAGCGGCGAATGGAACGGGGCCGAGACCGGCAGCGGCATCACCCGCCGTGCGCCGCGCGCCGTGCAGCGGTCGCCTGCCCCGGCCACCGCAGCCGTCGAACCGGCGATCACCACCTGGCCCGGCGAGTTGAAGTTCACCGCGGCGACGACGCCGCCGCTCGCGGCCGCCTCCTCGTCGCACGCGGCGACGACCCCGTCGTCCTCGAGCCCGATGATCGCCGCCATCGCGCCTTCACCCACCGGCACCGCCTCCTGCATCAGCCGACCCCGCAGGCGCACCGTGCGGGCGGCGTCGGAGACGTCAAGCCCACCGGCGGCGACCACCGCCGAGTACTCGCCGAGGCTGTGGCCGGCAACCGCCTCGACCTCGAGGCCGGCATCCACGAGCACCGTCCACGCTGCGATCGAGTGCGCGAGCAGGGCCGGCTGCGTGTGCTCGGTCAGGCGCAGCTTCTCCTCCGGCCCGTTCCAGCAGATCTCGGACAACGGTGCTCCGAGGCCCCGGTCCACCGCGGCGAAGACCTCCGCCGCCGACGGCCACCGCGTCGCCAGGTCGCGGCCCATTCCGACCGCCTGACTGCCCTGGCCGGGGAACACCGCGGCGATCCGGGCCATCAGAGGACGTCCCCCAGGTCTGGAGTCCGCGCCGGCACCTCGAGGATGGTGTCGCGAATGCTCTCGATCACGCCGCTCTCGGCGTACGAGGCGGCGAATCGGACCGCGTTGCGGATCGCCCGGGCGCTCGAGCGACCGTGTCCGATCAGGCAGGCGCCGTCGACGCCGAGCAACGGCGCGCCGCCGTACTCGGCGTAGTCGACCTTGCTGCGGAGGTTGCGGAACGCGCCCTTGGCCATCAGCAGGCCGGCGCCGTACATCGGCGACTGCCGCGCCTCCTCCATCAGCATGCCGACCACCATCTCACCGAAGCCTTCGGCCACCTTCAGAATGACGTTGCCGGTGAAACCGTCGCAGACGACGACGTCGACCTTCGACGAGAAGACGCTGCCGCCCTCGACATTGCCGACGAACCGGATGCCGGCCTCCCGGAGGACGCGGTTCGGCTCGCGGACCCTCGGCCCGCCCTTGCCCTCCTCCTCGCCGACCGACATCAGGCCCACCTTGGGCGCCGGGACGCCGAGGACGGCGGTCGCATAGAGCGAGCCCATCACCGCGAACTGCAGCAGCTGGTGCGGTTTGCACTCGACGTTGGCGCCCACGTCGAGAACCAGGGTGTGGCCTTCGCTCTTCGGCACGATCGCCGCGAGCGCCGGCCGCTCGACGCCTTCGATCATGCCCAACGCCGCCTTCGCCGCAATCCACGCCGCGCCGGTGTTGCCGGCCGTCACCATGGCGCGGGCCCGGCCCTGCTCGACCAGCTCGGCGCACACGTTGAGCGAGGAGCGCCGCTTGCCGCGCAGCACTGCGATCGGGGCGTCCGCCATCGACACAACATCGGGAGCGTCCGCGAGCTCGAGCCCCGAGGGGAGGCTGCGGAACCGTCCCAGCTCGCGACGCAGGCGGCGCTGCGGTCCGGTCAGAATGACCGGGATGCCGAGCTCTTGAACGGCATCGAGCACGCCGCGGATGACGACCTGCGGCGCTCCATCGCCGCCCATCGCATCGACGGCGATCGGTCCCTGCACCTGCACGCCTCACCGCCCCACTACGTCGCCTGTGGACGGCGGCGAGCACCGGCGGCAAGGAAGAACCGCATCACGGTGCGGTCAGTCGAGCTCCTCGACACGCACGACCTCGCGGCCCTTGTAGCTGCCGCAGTGCGGGCACACCTGGTGCGGCGCCTTGGGCTCGAAGCACGAGGTGCACAGGCTCTTGCCCGGAGTGCTCAGGGCATCGTGGGCACGGCGCGTGTCGCGGCGCGTGCGGCTGTGACGACGTTTGGGATTCGGCATTTTCTGACTCCAATCGGGTTCGGTCCGTCAGCTGTCCGGCCCGAGCTTCGACAGCCCCGCCAGCGCCTGCCACCGGGGATCGATCTCCGGTTCGCAGCTGCAGGCGTCGGCGCGGTTTCGGTTGGCGCCGCAGGTCGGGCACAGCCCGGCACAGCTTTCATTGCAAAGAATTCGCATCGGCATGGCGAGGAGGACCTGCTCGGCCGCGAGCTCGAGCAGGTCGAGCTGGTCTCCTTCGAGGAACGCGACCTCGAGATCGGCCTCCTCGAGACCGATCTCGGCGTCCTCGACAACGGTGTCGGCACGCCGATACTCGACGCAGAACTGCTCGTCAAAATTCCACGCGACCGGTTCCAGGCACCTGGAGCACGCGATCGAGCCTTCGCCGCGGCAGGAGCCGAGCACCGACACGGAAGCGCCGTGCGAGCGCACCTCGCCCACCAGATGGACAGCGACCGGCGAGCTCACTTCCTCGCTTGCC
Source organism: Chondromyces sp. (assembly GCA_035466375.1). GTDB lineage: Bacteria > Acidobacteriota > Thermoanaerobaculia > Thermoanaerobaculales > Sulfomarinibacteraceae > Sulfomarinibacter. Next base: position 13,332 of record DATIVB010000316.1, on the reverse strand, counting down.
AGGCGCTCGGGCTCCACCGTCAGCCGCTGGTCGAACTGCAGCGGCCCGTGCTCGAGCTTGGATACATCGATCTTCACGCACGCACCTCTCCCCGCAGGGAGCGGGAATTATAGCACCAAATGGCGCGGTGAACAGCCTGTTCCGCGATTCAGACCGGGAAAGGCGCACGCCGGTCCGCGCGCCACGAACTCCGGGCCGCCGTCAGGGCCGCACGCCGACGGCAGGAACCGGTCGCGCCGAGCCGAACGTGGCGATGCTGGCGCCGAGCGCCACCAGGGCGACGACGGTCCACAGCGATTCGCCGACCGCGGGCAGGAAGCGCAGCGCCAGCAGCGCGAGCACTCCGACGAACACCTCGAGGCTGATCGGCAGCGGATGGTGCAACCACCTCGTGAGGACGGCGTTCCCCAAGGTGCAGCCGACGACCGTGAGCCCCACGCACTTGGCGGCGAAAAAGACGGTCATCAGCGCGGCCACCAACGGGACCCCCAGGGCCGGGCCGAGCCCGAGAACCGCCACCAGGGAGGCGACGATGGTCAGCGCGACCAGGGTCCCCAGCGCCGGCACCCGGAAGCCGAGCGCGGGCAACGCCCAGGCTCCGTAGCGCATCCGCGCCGGGAAGAGAAAGGCGAGCCCGGTTGTGACCAGCAGCCAGCCGCCGGAGGCGAGCAGCCGCAGTCCGAGGTCGACGCGAGCCAGCCGAGGTTCGACGGTGTCACCGCGGGCAAGGGTTGCGAGCGACGCGAAGGCGAGAACCCGGCCGCCGACCCGCGCAGCCTGCGCCACCTCGGCGGTGCCGAGCATCGCCACGACGTGACGGCCGACCACCGCGCCGTCTGCGACGATGACATCCCCGCCGACCGCGATCGCGTCACCGGAAACCGAAGCCTCCGGACCGAGCCGGAGGTCAGCGCCGAAGACCACCGCATCGCCCTCGATCGGACGGTTGATCTCGAGGTCGGCCAGAACGGCAGTTCGAGACGGCGCCGATTCGACCACGGCTGCGTGCCCGAGGAAGACGGCGGCGGAAGCTATCAGCAGGCTCAGCTGCGCGCGCGCCATGGCGAGGCCTTGCGCCAGCGCACGGCGGTCGCCACGACCCCGGCCAGGCCGAGGAGACCGAGGACCGCTGCGCCGGCGAACAGCCGCGGGTCGATGGTCGCTGCGGCGGCGCGTGCCCCGGTCGTCACAACCGCGTACCATTCGGAGACGCTGCCCGCCAGAGCGACCCACCCCTGTGCCGACCAGCCGGGCAGCAGGTTCAGCGCGCCGCTGCCGGGAACTCCGCCCACCAGCAGCGCGCCGACGAGCGCAAACAGCAGCGATGCGGCGACCGGCACGAACGCGACGACCCGGCGCCGCAGCCTGACAGGGGCCAGAGACAGCATCACCGCGCGTTCGATCTCGAGGTCGGCGGGGGGAACGGCCCGGCTGAAGATCAGCCCGAGGGCGTGCTCGGCGGCTGCGACCTCCCGGCAATGCGGGCAGGCTTCGAGGTGCTCGCGCGCCGCTCCGTCGAGGCGCTCCACTGCGCCGCCGTGCTCGGAGAGGGTCTCCTGGACTGCCTGACATTCGCTCGCCACGTGGGCCTCCTCTGGCATCATAGCGCCTCCCTCACAGGAAGGGAGCCAATGCCCTACGTAGTACGGAGTGGGCACGAAAAAGTTTGTTCTTCACGGTTCCCAGCGGCATCTCCTTGAAGTCGGCGATCTCCTGGTAGCTGAGACCGGCGAAGTGCCGCAGCAGGACGAGCTCGCGGTACTCGGGCCGGAGCTCGTCGATGACCGTGCGCAGCTCGTCGGCTAAGGCCCGGTTTTCGAGGTGGCCGAGGGGATCCTTCTCGAGATCGGCGACGACCATCTCCAGCTCCTCGCCGTCTGCATCCGTGCGGTACAGCGACACCGTCTGCAGGCGCTTTCGGCGCAGCTGGTCGATCCCGAGATTGTGGGCGATACGGAACAGCCAGGTCGAAAAGCGGTAGCGCGGATCGAAGCGCTCGAGCGCCGACCAGGCGCGGATGAAGGCCTCCTGGGTCAGCTCGCGGGCGAGCTCGAGGTCGCCCACCAGTTGGCTCAGGAACGCCGTCAGGCGGCGCTGATAGCGGCGCACCAGGACGCCGTAGGCCTCCTGGTCGCCGTCAAGCGCCAGCTCCACCAGTCGTTCGTCTGCAAGCGACGTCAGGCTCTCGGTCACGGAGGAGGATCATACCGCGCCCGGCAGCAGCGGGAGATGCAGATACGGATCTCGGATCTCGGATCTCGCTTCACCCGCCCACCCAGCACGCGAGACGCGTGCCCCACAACGCGGCGGCAACGCGCGGTGAGAATTGTGGGGCTGCCGGGCGGGAGGGAGATCTCGGATCTCGTATCTGGATGGCCTTGCGGCGGTTTCTCACTGCTCCCTGCTCCCTGCTCACGGGCGGCCGCACGGGAGGGCGGAAACGCTTTGCTAGACTTCCCGCGGAGGTGTGCCCGTGCCCAGACGCGCTTCGGCTGTATGGCTCGTACCATTGCTCGCGCTTCTGCCCCTGCTGTCCGCCGTGGGCGCCCAGGAGGCCGAGCAGGAAAGCTCGATCCGCCCGGTGGGCGGGCTGACGTTTGTCGACGAGTATGAGCTGACGATCGCCAATCTCGTGGTCTACGTCACCGACAAGAAGGGCGTCGCGGTGACGGACCTGACGCAGGATGACTTTCAGGTCTACCAGGACGGCGAACCCAAGCAGATCACCAACTTCAAGCTCTACACCGCGGACCTCATCCGCAGCCAGATGGAGACAGGGCCGCAGACGATGCTCCCGCCCGCGGAGCCGTCGCCGGAGTCGGCGCCCGAGGCCGAGGCCGGCCCGGTGCCGATCCACTTCGTCCTTTACATCGACAACCAGAACCTGAATCCTCTCGACCGCAACCGCGTGCTGTCGCAGGCCCGCGAGTTCGTGCGCACCAACCTCCACCCGCCGGCACAGATGATGGTGGTGGCCTACCAGCGGTCCTTCGAGGTCCTGCAGGAGTTCACCTCCGACCCCGAGAAGGTCCTCGCCGCCATGCGCAGCGTTCGGCGGTACACCGGCGGGCGGAGCGAACGCGAGCGCGCCGCCATGGACATCATCGACCGGATCAAGCAGCTCGAGAACCAGGGGCGCAGCTCGGGCAGGTCGAGCGGCCTCGACGGGGCCGGCGCCGAGTCTCACGAGGCCTTCACCCTCATCGACAACTACGCCAAGGAGACCACCAACGATCTCATGTTCACCCTCGACAGCCTGCGGCAGATGCTGACCAGCCTGTCGGGGCTGCCGGGCAAGAAGGGGATCGTCTACATCTCCAATGGGCTGCCGATGGTTCCCGGGATGGAGCTCTACCATGAGCTCAACCGCGTCACCCAGGACTCGACCTTCCTGACCAGGATGTACGACTACGATCAGAGCCGGCTCTACCTGCAGCTCGCGGCTGCGGCCAACGCCCAGGACGTGGCGTTCTACACCATCGACGCCACCGGGCTCTCGATGGGCGGGCTCGCCAGCGCCGAGTTCCAGACCGCCCGGGACCCGAGCTCGGCCTCGTTCGCGCATCACAACCTCATCGACTCCCTGCGCCTGCTCGCCGACGAAACCGGCGGCATCGCCATCGTCAACTCCAACGACATCGCGCCGCGCATGGAACTCATCGCCCAGGACATGTACACCTACTACTCGATCGGCTACCCGCTGCAGATCAGCGGCCGCGACAAGGTCCACAAGGTCAAGGTCGAGCTCCGCGACGACCCGGCCTTCAAGGACTACGAGCTCCGCTACCGCACGCGGTTCGTCGAGAAATCGCTGGAAACCCGCGTCCAGAACACCGTGGTGTCGAGCCTGGTGTTCGAGGTCGACGACAACCCGATGCAGCTCGACGTCGAGGTCGGCACGCCTTCGGCGGCCAGCGAAAAGCGCTGGCTGGTGCCGACCAACATCTCCTTCCCGATCCGCAAGGTGGCGCTGCTGCCCGAAGGTGAGGACTACGTCGGCCGGGTGGTGCTCTTCATCGCCGCGCGCGACACCGACGGCAAGCAGTCGGACCTCGTGCGGCAGGAGCACGAGATCCGGGTGCCGGCGGCGGACTACGAGGAGGCCCAGCGCAGCCGCAGGCACATCGACGCCAGTCTGTTGATGGAGTCCGGGCGCTACAAAATCTCGGTCGCCCTCCTCGATCCGTTGACCCGCCAGGACTCGTTCAAGACCATCACCGCCGCAGTCAACCCCGACTGACGACGCTCACTTCGGCTCGACGACCAGGCGGTTGCCGCGGTAGTCGAAGACCGTGCGCAGACGGTTCAGCAGGCCGTTGCCGAGGATGCCGTTCAGCTCGCTGATGTTGCGAACCGCCGGCACCTGGTAAGAGGCCATCCACGAGGTCTCGAGGTCTTCGCTGACCACCACGCCGAGCTCGAAGCGCGCCACCGGCGCCACCACGACCGTCGTCGCGCCGACCACGCCGAAGCTGTCGCTCGGCGTCTGCTCGGGCGGCGGTTTGAGCCGTCGCCGCGAGCGGCTGATCAGCGTCAGGCTGCGGCTCGAGCCGGTGTCGACCATGAGCCGCACCGGCACCGGTTTGTCGCCTGCCCTGACCGTGACCGAGGCCTGCACCACCGGACGCCGGTCCTCGATCTCGAGCGGCAGCACGACGCCGCCTCGATCGTAGCGGTAGCCCTCCGGATCGTGCAGGAGGAGGCGCCGGTTGGCGGGGTCGATCTCCACCACGTAGCGCTCGAAGAGCTCCGAGCCGAGAAAGCCGTGAATGTCGCGGCCCGCGGTTTCGGCCAGGCGGACCCCAATGTCGTGCACCACCAGCGGCACGTGCAGCAGCTCGACGCCGTCGGCCCGGATGATCGCGTCATCGGCGATCATCACGTGGGTGGCGCCCGAGCCGATGCCGCGGGCGAGACCGACGTCCCGCAGCTCGAGGCCGACGGCGCGCGCGAGGTAGGGGTCGGTGATGGCGCTCTGCGTCGCCCCCGAGTCGAGCACGAAATCCATCGGCGGCGACCCGCCGATCGTCACCGCGACCAGGATGAGGCCGGCAAAAGGCTCGTAGACCAGCTCGTGCGTGCAGGTCGGCGCCGGTGCAACCGGCAGCAGCTCGATGGCGGCGAGCTCGGAGGCAGGGCTCGCGATCAGCACCGCGACGAGGGTCAGAACCGCGCTTGAACGGACCGCGCGTGCGCGGCGCCGGGCAGGCGGCGTCCCATTCGCCGTGTCGGGGCTCGGCAGGCTCCGGGGAAGGTTCTTCTGGGTCACAGGGCCGAGATTCTACCAGACGGCGTGCGCGCACAGGGGCGGCGCCGGGCGTTCGACCCACCCGTTCCGGCTCGGCGTCGCGGTCACTCGAGCTCGATCAGCAGCTGGCCGCTCTCGACGGTTTCGCCGTCGGCCACGTGGACCGCGACCACGCGCCCGGGCTGCTCGGCGGCGAGCTCGTTCTCCATTTTCATGGCCTCGAGAACCACCAGCGACTGGCCGGCCGCGACCTCGTCGCCCGCGGCCGCCTTGACCGCCACGACCTTGCCCGGGATCGGCGCCGTGAGGCGGCTCGGACCGCTCGCGCGGGCGCCGCCGACCACCTCCACCGCCTCGGCCGGCGACAGCACGGCGAGGTCGAACTCCCGCTGCCCGACGCCGACCCGCCAGCTGCCGTTGCCCCGCTGCTGGTAGGTGATCTGGAAGCTGCGGCCGCTGTCCGGAAAGCGCAGCGACGCGAAGGCCCCGTCGAGCCTCACCATCTCCACCTGCTGCGAATGGCCCTCGATGACGATCTGGAAGCGGTCGCCGTCGCGCTCCACCTCGACCTGCCGCGTCTCGGAGCCGCTCCGGACCACCCATTTCATCGCGGGAACCTCCCGTGCAGCTGACGCACGCCGTCACCCCACCACTCGCTGCGGTCGCCGTGGGAGAAGAGGTCCTGCGGCAGGCGGCCGGCCTTCGAGGTCGCGAGGCAGGCGGCCGCGATCACCGCCGTCATCTCGGACTCCGGGTCCTGGAGCCCGTGCATCCGGGCGAGGTCCCCGGAGGCCAGCAGCTCGTCGAGAAAACCGGTGTGGAACTCGGCGTTCCGGAAGGCCTCCATGCCGACCAGGGCGCGGAACAGGCTCAGGGTCGTCGCGACGCCGCTCACCTGGTACTCCGCGAGGGCCCGGCCCAGACGCTCGACCGCGGCCCGCCGGTCCGGGGCCCACACGATCAGCTTGGCGAGCATGGGGTCGTACTCCAGCGGCACCACGCTGTCCGCGATCACCCCCGAGTCGACGCGTACGCCGGGGCCCGCCGGCCGCACGTAGAGGTTGATGCGCCCCGGCGACGGGGCGAAGCCGCGCAGCGGGTCCTCGGCGTAGATCCGGCACTCGATGGCGTGGCCCCGCGGCACGAGCGAGTCCTGGCGCAGCGACAGCTTCTGCCCGAGCGCGATGTTGATCTGCTCGTGCACGAGGTCGATTCCGTAGACCTCCTCGGTGATCGGGTGCTCCACCTGGAGGCGGGTGTTCATCTCCAGGAAGTAGAAGCTGCCGTCGCCGTCGAGGAGGAATTCGACCGTCCCCACCGACTGGTAGCCCGAGGCGCGGACAATCGCCAGTGCGGCCTCGCCGAGGCGTCGCCTGAGCTCCGGGCCGACCACCGGCGACGGGCACTCCTCGACCACTTTCTGGTGGCGGCGCTGGATCGAGCACTCGCGCTCGCCCACGTAGACGGCGTCGCCGTGACGGTCCGCTACGACCTGGACCTCGATGTGGCGCGGGCGGTCGATCAGGCGCTCGACGTAGACCCCGGGGTCGCCGAAGTACGCCTGGCCCTCCGAGCGCGCCCGTTCCCAGGAACCGGCGAGGTCGCGGCGGTCGTGCACCGCGCGCATCCCCTTGCCGCCGCCGCCCGCCACCGCCTTGAGCAGCACCGGCAGGCCGTGTTCGTCGACGAAGGCCTCGAGCTCGGCGAGCTCCTCGATCGGCTTCATCAGGCCCGGGATCAGCGGCACCCCGCAGGTCACGGCGAGCTTGCGCGACTCGGTTTTCGAGCCCATCAGGCGCATCGCCGGTGGCGGCGGCCCCACCCAGGTCACCCCGGCGGCCTCGACCCGTTCGGCGAACCCGGCGTTCTCTGCCAGAAAGCCGTAGCCCGGATGGAGGAGGTCAGCGCCGCTGGCCTCCGCCACTGCGAGCAGGCGCCCGACGTCGAGATAGCTCTTCGAGGCCTCGGCGGGGCCGATGGGAAAGCTCTGGTCCGCCATCAGCACGTGCGGCGCGGTGCGATCGGCCTCCGAGTACACGGCCACGGTGCCGATGCCCATCTCGCGGCAGCCGCGGATGATCCGCACCGCGATCTCCCCCCGGTTGGCGATGAGCAGCTTCACGGTTGGACCTTCCCTGTGTTCGGATTTCGAATTTCGAATTTCGAATTTCGAATTTCCGCCCGGCCACCCCCACGGACGCTTGCTTCAAGCGAATCTGCTGGGCGGAGCCCCCGCTTTACGAGCGCCCGCTGGTTGTCCGACTTTGGCTCCACGGGAAGGAAGGCCGGGTACGCATTTCTGCGGTATTCGTGAAGCGATTGAGAATCTCCCCGCGGCCCGGCCGGGTGGGGGAAAAATTCGAAATTCGAAATTCGAAATTCGAAATCGTGAAGGAGAGCGCTGGCCGGCATTCCTAATTCCTCATTCCTAATTCCTAATTCCTAATTCCCAATTCTCACAGCGGGATATTCCCGTGCTTCTTCGCCGGCATGGTGTCGCGCTTGGTCTGCAGGGCGGCGAACGCCGCCGCCAGATTGCGGCGCAGCGCGCGCGGCCGGATGACGTCGTCGATGTAGCCGCGCTCGGCTGCGACGAACGGGTTGGCGAACAGCTCCTGGTACTCGGCCACCCGCCGCGCGCGCTCGGCCTCGGGGTCGGCGGCGGCCTGGATCTGCTCCCGGTAGAGGATGTTGACCGCCCCCTGCGGCCCCATGACGGCGATCTCGGCGGTCGGAAAGGCGAAGTTGAAGTCGGTGCGGATGTGTTTGGAGCCCATCACGCAGTAGGCGCCGCCGTAGGCCTTGCGGGTGATGACGGTGACCTTCGGCACCGTCGCCTCGGCGAGGGCGAAGAGCAGCTTGGCGCCGTGCCGGATGATGCCGCCCCACTCCTGCTCGGTGCCGGGCAGGAAACCGGGCACGTCCTCGACGATCCACAGTGGAATGTTGAAGGCGTCGCAGAAGCGCACGAAGCGCGCGCCCTTGACCGAGGCGTTGATGTCCAGCACGCCCGCGAGATGGGCGGGCTGGTTGGCGATCACGCCGATCGTGCGCCCGCCGAGGCGCATGAAGCCGACCACCAGGTTCTTCGCGTAGTGCTTGTGGACCTCGAGGAACTCGCCGTCGTCGGCGGCCTTGCGGATGATCGTGGTGATGTCGTAGGGCTTGTTGGGGTCCGCCGGCACGAAGTCGTCGAGCTCCGGGATCTCGCGGTCGATCGGGTCGTCGCTCGCGACCACCGGCGGCCGCTCGACGTTGTTGGACGGCAGGTAGGAGAGCAGGTTGCGGATCTGGGCCAGACACTCCGTGTCGCCCGCGGCCGCGAAGTGGGCGACCCCCGAGACCGAGTTGTGGGTCATCGCGCCGCCGAGCCGTTCCTTGGTCACCTCCTCGTGGGTGACGGTCTTGATGACCTCGGGCCCGGTGACAAACATGTAGGAGCTGTCCTCGACCATGAAGACGAAGTCGGTGATCGCCGGCGAGTAGACGGCGCCGCCGGCGCAGGGGCCCATGATGGCGGAGATCTGCGGCACCACCCCGGAGGCGAGCGTGTTGCGCAGGAAGATGTCGGCGTAGCCGGCCAGCGAGGCGACCCCCTCCTGGATCCGCGCGCCGCCCGAGTCGTTGAGGCCGACAACCGGCGCCCCGATCTTCATGGCGAGGTCCATGATCTTGCAGATCTTGGCCGCATTGGCCGCCGACAGCGAGCCGCCGAAGACCGTGAAGTCCTGCGCGAACACGAACACCGGCCGGCCATTGACGCGACCGTGGCCCGCCACCACGCCGTCGCCCGGCGTCGTGCGCTCGCCCATGCCGAAGTCGGTGCAGTCGTGCTCGACCAGGGCATCGGTCTCGGCAAAGCTGCCCTCGTCGAGGAACTGCTCGACCCGCTCGCGCGCCGTCAGCTTGCCCTGCGCGTGCTGGCGGTCGATCTTGTCCTGCCCGCCGCCGCGCCGGTTGGCGTCCAGCCGCGCCTGCCAGCGGTCCACCACGTCTCGGCTCATGGGCCCTCCAGCCGACACCGCCGCTCGGGCGGGCGGTCCCCGGCATTCTACCCCGGACAGCCGGCGGCCCCCCCGCCGCGCGGATTCGCTTCCGATCGAGCGAGGCGATCCGCGCTCCGTGCCCGGGGATCGGCGGCGCAGAGGTACCATGCCCGCATGCGCCGCAGCCCGCGCCCCGAACCGCCGCTCGACCCGCGATGGCTCGACATCCTGGTCGAGCGCTGCAGCGGGCTGCGCGGCGGCGGCGCCCGCTTCGAGGACCTCTTTCTCGAGCAGCGCCTCGAGCTCCGGGCGACGGTCGCGGCCGGCGAGCTCGAGGTCGAGACCTGCCGACTGGAGGGCGCGGCGGCGCGCTGGCGGTCTCCCGCTCGCGTCGTGCTGCGCGCCCGCACCGGCATCTCGGCCGCCAACATCGGTCACCTGCTGGCCGATCGCGGCAACGGCTCCGCGCTGCCGGCCGTCCGCCCGGTGCCGGCGCCCGAGCTCGACGCGCCGCGGGGCTGGCTCGAGTGGGCGCGGGAGATCGCCGGGCGCCTCGGCACGGCACAGGGGGTCGTGCGTTTCATCAGCCGCCGCGCCGCCGTGGTGCGGGCTGACGGTTGGGTCGCCGTGTCCACCCCGGCCCTGACGCGCATCGAGGTCGGCGGCGAGCGGCCCGCCGCGCTGCTGGCCGTGTGGTCCCACCCACAGACCGCGGCCTGGCTGCACGCGCTGCTCGAGCGCCGGCCGTCCAAGACCTGGTCCCCGGTCGCCGGGACCCGCCTGCCGGTGGTGTTCGGCGCCGGCACCGCCGGGGCCCTGGTCCACGAGGTCATCGGCCACATGGCCGAGTCCGATCTCGTCGTCGAGGGTGCCTCGCCGCTTGCAGGCTTGGTGGGCGCGACCATCGGCCCTCCCGGCCTCGAGATCGTCGACGACCCGACCCGCTTCGACCTTCCGGGGGCGTTCGACTGCGATGACGAGGGGGTCCCGGCCGGGCCCACCGCCGTGGTCGTCGGCGGCCGCTTCGAACGCTTCCTGTGCGACCGCGAGGGCGCGCGCGCGCTGCGCTCCGACCCGGGGAGGGGGCGCCGGGCCGGGTGGTCGCGGGCCCCCGTGGCGCGGCTGTCCAACCTCGTCGTCGCCGCCGGCACGACCAGACCCGAGGAGCTCGAGGCCGACCTCGACCACGGCCTGGTGGTGACCCGGATCGGCGGCGCCACGGTCGATCCCTCCTCGTCGCGCCTGGTGCTGCGCGTCGAGCGCGGCTGGGAGCTGCGCAACGGCCGCCGGCGGCGGCCGTTGGCCCCGTGCGAGCTCACCGGCGCCGTGATGGAGGTGCTGGCCGACATCGACCCTCGCATCGGCAACGACCCCACCCCCGACTGGCGCCTCGGCTGGTGCCTCAAGGACGGCCTGCCGCTGGCCACCGGGTCGGAGGCGCCCACCCTGCTGGTGCGGCGGCTCGAGGTGCTGTGATGGCGGGGGGCAGCGACTTCGCCGAGCGGCTGCACACCGCCGCTGCCGCCGCCTGCGCCCGTCTCGAGGCCTCGCCGGCGGCGCGCTGGGAGGTCTTCGCCAAGGCCTCGTTCCGCCGCGGCGTGGAGGTCGCGCGCGGCCGCCCGCTCGCGGTGGTCGAGGTCGAGGAGACCGGCCTCGCGGTCCGCACCCGCCGCCTGGAGTGCTCGGGCTTCGCGGCCGCCTCGGGCCTCGAGGAAGACGCGGCGCGGCGCGCGATCGAGGCCGCGCTGGCGACCGCCGCCCCGTGCGCGATCGATCCGCTGCCCCCGGCTCGAGCCCTCGGCTCGACGGAGGTCCACGGGGCGCGCCCGCTCCCCGCCAAGGGCTGGGCCACCCACGCCGGCCAGGAGCTCGAGCGCGCGGTCGCCAGCCGCGCCGGCGGCAGGCTGCGGCTCAAGCGCTCGGTGTTCGAGGAGGGCGCCTTCGCCTGGCTGCTGACCACGGCCGAAGGCTGGGTCGCGCGCCACGAGGACTCGAGCAGCGCGCTCCTGGCGGAGGTCGAGGTGGTCGGCGACCGCGCCGGAGTGTGGCGGGACTGGATCCACATCCCCGAGCCCGAGGCCTTCGACCTCGAGGCGGCGGCCGAGCAGATCACCGACCGCGCGGCGCTGATCAGCCACCGCGTGACGACCGACGACGGCCTCCGCGACCTCATCCTCCACCCCGAGGTGGCGGCGCAGGTCCTCGCCGCCGTGGCGCCGCTCTTCCTCGCGGTCCCCGAGGAGCACGACATCCTGCCGCAGTTGCTCGACCGCGACGGCCGCCTGGCGTCGGCGGCCCTGACTTTGGTCGACGACCGCAGCGACCGCCGCGCGCCGGTGAGCGGCCCCTGCGACGGCGAAGGGCTGCCGGCGCGCCGGACCCTGCTCCTCGAGCAGGGCATCCCGCGCCACCGCCTCGCCTCGTGGCGGGACGCGGCACGCTGCGCGCTGCCGGTGCGCGGCGGGGCGCTGCGCCTCTCCTACCGCGACTACCCCGCCACCGGGCTCGCCAACCTCGCGGTCGACGTCAGCGCCGGGGTCGGCGCCGGCTCGCTGCTGGGCTCGGCGGACCGCGCCCTCTACCTCCTGCGGCCGCTCGCCGCGGTCGAGCTCGGCCCCGATCCCGACACGTACCGCATCGTCGCGTCCGGGGTGTGGCTCGACGGTCGCGATGTGCGGGGGTGGCACCCGGTGGTCGAGCTGCGCGGCAGCCTCGGCCGGCTGCTGCGCAGGATCGAGGCCGTCGGCACCGACCTGCGCTGGTTCCAGACCGGCCGCGGCTTCGTCGGCACGCCGTCGCTGCTGGTGCGGCGGCAGCGCGTCGTCGGATAGACGAGGCACGTTGAACGTTCGAACGTTGGGCTCATCCGGAAAGGCGTGGGAAGGCCACGTCTCGAATTCGGAATTCGGAATGCCGCCGCCCGCCCATTTCCGATTTCGAATTTCGGATTTCGGATTTCGGATTTCCGCCCGCCCACCCGCTGAGCATGAGGCGGTGCAGGTCCACGGGGTCAACAGCTTCCGGGGCAGTGGCAGTTGCAGTCTCAGTGGCAGTAGCAGTGACAGTGGCAGCGGCAGTGGACAGCCACAGCTCCGGACCACAGCACGCAGTGGCATCGCGGATGGAATAGCCTGCAGGTGGTCGAGGCTCACCCGCGCGAGGCTGAACCACCAAGGCACCAAGATGTTCGCGAAGAGAATCCTTGGTGGTTTTCTTGGTGTCTTGGTGTCTTCGTGGTTGCGACGGTTCGCGCCGACGCCTCGAAAGGCGACAGTATCTGGATATGGTCGACTCGGCTTGGCCATGCCGCGGTCGCGCCGCCGACTCAATGAAACCGGTCGCTGCCACGGACGCGGCCCTCTGACACTGAAACTGTCACTGAAGCTGCCACTGAGACTGTCACTGTCATCTGCCACTGCAGTCTGCTACTGTCCCTCGACACCGATCCTGGCTCCTGTCGCTGTCAATCGGACGCGGACTCGGGCGCGGGTCTCACGGACTTCTTCATCGCATGCAATTCCGGATGAGCCGAACGTTGAAACTTCTCGTTCCAAGGTGTACCGCTTCCGGAACATGGGGCGCCAGAGCTGCAGAACCTCCATGCGATGCTCGCGTCCAGCGCGCTTCTCGCAGGGGCTGAAGCCCCTGCCTACATTCCGGACAGGATCCCGCGCCGACGTCCCGTCCGTTGGAGGCGGAGGCTTCAGCCTCCGCCATCGTGGCTTCGCGGAACGGAAACGCGATTCGTGCCGGCGTCGCGCTCCTCGCAGGGGCTGAAGCACCTGCCTCCATTCGGGCCCGGGATCGCACCGATGTTCCGTTTGCTGAGGTGACAGAGCCGCACAGAGAATTTTCCGATCCATCCGATGACCATCCAGAGATCATCCTGTTGCGAGGTCAAGATCTCTCTCTGTGGTCTCTCTGTGTCCTCCGTGCCTCTGTGGTTCGGGTGGGTGGGTGGAAATCCGAAATCCCAAATCCCAAATCCGAAATCGAAACAGTCCTCCCACGGACCTCCGGAAGAGCCGCACCTTCAAGAACAAAGAGGTTCCATGCTAAGTTGACCCGTTTCCCGGCGGGAGACCACCGGCGAAAAGG
>DATIVB010000315.1:0-4148 GCA_035466375.1 Chondromyces sp. | reverse complement strand
CGGCCGAGCGCGATCTTTGCGACGGTGGGCGGATCGTCCGGGTCAATCGGGACCGCCGGGAGACCGAGCGGTGGTCGCTCGATGCGCGCCAGCGCTCGAAGGTCGCGACTCTCAGTGGCTCGATCCAGAAGCTGTTCCGCTGCCGGTTCCGAGTTGCCGGATGCCGGTGGCAGGCCGGGATCGTTCCGATCGTCCGACGCCGCTGCCCACGCGACGGCGATCAGTACCGTCGCCTGCACACCGCGGGCGAGGGCCTTCGAGGAAATCACCGCGCGTGCCACTTTCACCGCTTCATCAGCCGCGCCCGGCGTCCTCCATCACGAGGGTTTCGAGGTCGTTGAGCGCGATGGCGGGATGGAGGAAGCTCGTGCTGTAGACGTTGCGCACCCGGCGCTCGCGGTCGATGAGGAAGACCTTGAGCACGTGCGAGAGGCTGCCGGTCTCCCGGCCCTCCTCGTCGACCTCCCGCACGATGTACTGGCCGAAACCGTCCAGGATCGGCTGCAGCTTGCTGCGTGAGGGCGTCGTGAGCAGCGACCACAGCCGCTCGTTCCACGGGACCTCCAGGTAGCTGTCCCCCCAGTGTCGCAGCATGGCTTCGGGCGTGTCCCGCTCGGGGTCGAAGCTGAGTGAGATCAGGCGCACCTGCGATGCCAGCTCGGGGTCCGCCTCCAGGTCCTGCCGGATCATGGCCAGGTTGGCGTTGGCCAGGGGACAGCCCTTGGCCTCCGTGCAGTTGAGGTAGATGAAGCTCAGCAGCACGTACCGGTCGCCGACGTAGTCGAACAGGCGGCGCTCGGCGCCGTCGGCGTCGAGGACAATGCCGTCGACGGCGGTCTGAATGACCGGAAGCTCGTAGGTGCCGGGGGCCGGCGGCACGAACTCCAGGCCCGGCGGCGGCGTTTCGGCGACCGGTTCCGCGTCAGCGGTCCCGGTCGGCGCCTGGCCGCAGGCCGAGAACAGCGCGAGGCAGAGCGCCGACAGTGCGGCGCTCCGCCACGCGCCCCGGCGACTCCCCGCGCTACTCGAGCGACGCACGTTTTTCGGGCGGCGGACCGTACAGCGAGTACGACCCGAACCGCATCAGGTGGGCTCGGCCGAGGTTCTCCTCATAGAAGTCCACCGTGAACCGGTGCTCGAGCTCCTTGCCGTTCCAGGTGTAGGCCTTGAGGAACTGCTCGTTCTCCTCGCCCTTCTTGTCCCAGTTGCTGAGCAGCGAGGACGTGAAGTAGAGCCGCTCGCCGTCCCAGCTCTGCGAGACCATGTTGAGCTGGGAGCCGATCTTCTTCTCGTAGACCATCTTCGGCTTGAACGGATCGCTGACGTCGTACAGGCGCACCATGCCGTCCATGAAGGTGTCCACCCATAGGTAGCGGTCGTCCGCGCTCAGGCTGATGGCCACCGGCAGCGGGACCTTCGAAGGATCGCCGATGTCCGCGACCTCGGTGGCTTCCCAACGGCCGGGCTCCTGCTCGTGGATCAACCAGATCTTGGACGTCAGGGCGCTGGTTGTGAACGCGTAGTTGTGCTGTGAGCCCCAGGCCACGCGCAGCTCGAGCGGCGAGCCCGGGACATCGAGGACCTGGCGGGGCTTGCGGGAGTGCAGGTCCCAGACCACCACCGTCTGCCCGAACCTCTTCATGGCCTCGGCATCCTGCAGCAGGGCCCCGAAGTCCATCATGTAGTTCGTCCACCCCGCGAACGACGTCGTGAACATGACGTTGCGCCGCGGCAGCACCCTGACGTCGTAGCCCATGCCGTCCGCTACCTTCTCGATGCTGGCGCCCCTCGGCTTGTCGTCGGTCGGCATCCAGTGGGTCGCGATGTAGTCGCCGCTGTTGCTGTACTCGACGAGGGCCGTCCTGCCGCCGTGGTCCGTGTCGTTGGAGAGGCCGGAGATGAGCATGCGGCCGGGCAGGGCGTAGAAGGTGTGCGGCCCGACCACGCCCCCGGTCTTCGCCACGAAGTCGGAGATCGTGCGGTGCAGCCGGGGCTGTGCGGCGTCGGTGGCGAGGTCGAAGATGAAGATCTTGCTGGTGTCGAGGCCGCCGGCCCAGAGATACCTGCGGTCCTCGGTCAGACCCGCGTGGTGCGCTTCGTGGCGGCCGCCGACCGAAAGCGAGTTGATGACCTGGCCGTAGGTCTTCGACCCCGGTCTGACGTCGATGGTGACCAGCTTGTCGGACTCGTCGCCGATGCCCTCCTCGCCGAGGGTCCAGACGTAGAGGAAGTCCTCCTGTGAGGTGATCTTTGCCATGTAGGGGGACTGGCAGGTCTCGTCGGCGACGGCTGCGGACGGAGCGAGCGACAGCAGCAGCCCGACGGCTGCGACAACCGCGACGGCCGGCAATGCGACGGATGATGCATGCGATCGATGGGAATTCACGGCGTACCTCCAAGGTGCACTGCAGTAGTTAGCGAACCGGTGCGAGAATTTATCTGGATTGAGATTAGTTTTCATAATATGGACTGACAATGATCGGACAACCGAGGTTCTTGACCGGACGTCCAGGGTGCTGAGGGCGGCACCTATGGGAATCGTCTCTCAGGTCCTGCGTTCGGTTCGATTGTCCGGTGGCGTCTTCTTCCACGCCGAGTTCTCTGCTCCGTTCTGCGTCGAGTCCCCCACCTGCGGGCACATCGCGGACATCCTCGGCCTCGGCTCGAGACGGGTGGTGCCCTTTCACATCGTAAAGGGCGGATCGTGTGAGGCGAGGATCGCGGGGCGCGACCCGATCCCGCTCGAGGCCGACGACGTGGTGGTGTTCTTCCACGGGGGCACACACGAGGTGGCGTCACCCGGGGCCACGCGGAGGGTCCCCATCGCGCCGCTGCTGCCGCCGCCGCCGTACCACGGCCGCATCCAGGACGTCAGCCACGGTGGCGGGGGTGCTGTCACGACCATGATGTGTGGTTTCCTGCACCACGAGCCCGTCGTCTTCAACCCCTTGTTCTGGGGCCTGCCCGAGGTCATCGCTGTCAGCGGGCGGGAGCGCGATCACACGAGGCGCCTGCACCGGATCCTGCAGGACATCGAGGACGAGGCCCGCGTCATGCGGCCGGGGTCGGAGTGTCTGATGGCCCGGCTGACGGAGCTTCTCTTCATCGAGGTCTTGAGGACCTACATGGCACGGGTTCCGGACGGCGGGAGCCACTGGCTGCGCGGCATCCGGGATCCCTTCGTGAGCCGCGCGCTGCAGCTGATCCACGAGCAGCCGGCGCGGGACTGGTCGCTGGCCGAGCTCGGCCGCGAGGTCGGCCGCTCCCGATCCGCTCTGAGCGAGCGGTTTTCGGAGATCGTCGGTGTGCCCCCCATGCAGTATCTGGCGCGCTGGAGAATGCAGCTCGCGGCCCAGCTCCTGCTCGACTCCGAGGCCACCGTGGCCGGGGTAGGGGCGCGCGTCGGTTACGGCTCCGAGGCGGCGTTCAACCGTGCGTTTCGCCGCGTCGTCGGGATGCCGCCGGCGGCGTGGCGGCGCGAGCACAGCCGTCCGTCGTCACATCCCGCCGCTGCCGCCCCTCCACTCGTGTCCGGGGCCGGTGCGGAAGGCCTCCCGATCCGGGTTTGACGTTCTCGGGGCGCTGCACCCGGCGCCTCCGGCGCTCACGGACAAGACGGGGCGCCGGCACCCGTCGGTGCCGGCGCCTGAGGGTTCCGGTCAGTCGTCGTTGCCGGCGACGGGCGCGAAGTTGGCGTGCACCAGCTTCCAGGTGCCGCCGATCTTGGCGTAGACGCGGGTCGACTTGGCGGAGTTCGGAGAGGTTTCACCGTCGTCGTTCATCATCACGCCGATGTAGTTGTAGGTCAGGATGGCGACATCACCGTAGACCTGGACCTTGGGGTTGGCCATTTCGGCGACGATCACCTTGCCGGCATTCTTGGTGAAAGCCTCGGCGAGCTGCATGTTGATCGCCTTGCCGTCGAGGCGGGTCGGGTAGTCGGCGTTGAACTCGGTGTAGTCGTCGGCGACCGTGGCCATCATCTTGCCGGCGTCCTTGGCCATGTCGGCCGCCCACTGGGACTTGGCCAGGGCGATGATGTCCTCCTCGACGCCGGCGCTACCGATCGCCGGAAGGCAGAGCAGGGTTCCGAAGAGAATCAGGCACAATACGATGTCTCGACGCATCAAAACCTCCGTTGTGTTGGC
>DATIVB010000314.1:0-10860 GCA_035466375.1 Chondromyces sp. | reverse complement strand
CGAGCTCGACCCCATCACCCGGTCGGAGGTCCTCGCACTCATCGATCGCCTCAGCGCCGACCACGGCCTCGGCCTGCTGCTGATCAGCCACGACCTCGCGAGCGTGCGCGGCGCGGTCGGGCGCCTGGCGGTGATGTACGCCGGACGGATCATCGAGGAGGGCCCGGCGGCCGAGGTCTTCGGGGCCCCGCTGCACCCCTACACCCGCGAGCTCCTCGCCGCGGTGCCCGGAAGTCGGGCCCGAGGGCTGGAACTGGGCGTGCCGCCGGCCGCGGCGCCAGTCGGGCGCGAATCGGATGCGGGGCCTCGCGCCCAGCCGCAGGCCGCGCCGGCACGGCCTGCCGATTCCGGCTGTCCGTACCAGCCGCGGTGCCCCCTCGCGCGTTCGGAGTGCCGCGAGACCGCACCCGAGCTGCTCGAGATCGCGCCGGGGCGACGCGTGCGCTGTCCGGTGGTCGCAGCCGGCGAGGTCGAGGCAGAACATGACCGCGCCTGAGCCTCTGCTCGAGGCCGAAGGCCTGTGGCGCGCGTACCCGCGGCGCGGGCCCGGCGCACCACCGACGGGGCCGGTTGTCGAGGCGGTGAGGGATGTCAGCCTGGAGGTCGGCCGCGGCGAGGCGCTCGGCATCGTCGGGCGCTCTGGGTCCGGGAAGTCGACCCTCGCCCGCCTGCTGCTCGCCCTCGAGGCGCCGGACCGCGGTAGCGTTCACTTCAAGGGCCGGCTCATCAGCGGCGTGTCCGAGGCCGAGGTGCGGCCCCTGCGCCGCTTCTTCCAGGCGGTCTTCCAGGACCCCAGCACCTCGCTCGACCCCTGCCTGAAGGTGGGCACCATCGTCGCCGAGCCGCTGGCCGCACACCGCATCGGTACCGACGACGAGCGGCGGCGGCGGGTCCGCGAGCTGCTCGAGCGGGTCGGCCTCGCGGCCGAGTCCGCCGAGCGGTTCCCCGACGGCTTTTCGGGAGGCGAACGGCAGCGCGTCGCGATCGCGCGCGCCCTTGCGCCCGAGCCGGAGCTTCTGATCCTCGACGAGCCGCTGTCGTCCCTCGACGTCTCGGTCCAGGTCCGGATCCTCGGCCTCATCGCCGATCTCCGCGCGCAGCTCGATCTCTCGCTGGTCATGATCTCGCACGACTTCGCCGTCATCCGGGGGCTCTGTGAACGGGTGCTGGTGATGCACGAGGGCGCGATTGTCGACGAGGGCCCGACCGAAGAGGTGTTCCGGCATCCCCGGCACGACGTCACCCGGCAGCTCGTCGAAGCGGCCGCAGTCACCGACGGGAACGTTTGAAAGTTGGAACGTTGGAACTTTAGAACGTTAGAACGTTGGAACGTTGGAACGTTCAACGTTGAACATTCCACCCACCCACCCGGCAGCCGGGACGGCTGCCCCACAATCTCGGCCTGTCACCGGGTGTGCGTTTGTGGGGCACGCGTCTCGCGTGGGCGGATGGCGGTCGATGAGGCGGCGATGACTGTCGGCCCACGGCCGACAGTATGGGCCAGCCTTCAACGGACGGAACGTGGGCGCCATTGCTTGTCCGGAATGTAGGCGGAGGCTTCAGCCTCCGCGAGGAGCGCGACGACGGCACGTACCGCGCCCACGTTCCCAAACGCCACGATGGCGGGCTGAAGAACCCGCCTACGGCGAACCCCATCCGAACCGGAAGGCCAACTCTCTCCTCATTCAGATGGGCCAGCCAGCCAGATACACCAAATCCGAAATCCGAAATGGGTGGGTGGGAACTCAAAACTCAAAACTCAAAACTCAAAACTGAACCGGGCGGGCGGGCGGAACGTTCTAATGTTCAACGTTCCAACGTTCCAACGTTGTGATGCACCTGCCGTCGGCTATACTCGATTCGGCCATGGACTCCCTCGTCGATCTTCTCAACTGGCTCGAGCCGCATGCGCTGCTGCTCGCCCTCGCGCTGCCGCCGGTGATCCGCCTGGTCGGCCACTGGATCCCCGAGGAGCTCTTCATGATCGCGATCGGGGTCCTCGCCGCCCGCAGCGCGACGCCCGGCGGCGCTGCGACACTCCTCGGCGCGGTGATCCTCAGCCATTTCCTCACCGACCAGGCGGTCTACCTCGGCGGCCGCTGGCTGCGGCCGCGGCTGCGCCGCTTCCCGCGGGTCGAGAGCCGCCTGCGAGCGGTGACGGACCGGCTCGAGGCCTCGCCGCGCGCACTGCTCGGGCTGGTGCCGGCGCGGGTGCTGCCCCTGGGGCGCGGCGCCTGGCTCGCGGCCTGTGGGGTCATCCGGGTGCCGTGGCCGCGCTTCGCGGCCGTCGACCTCGGCGCCCTGGTGGCCCATGCCGCGGTCTGGTCCGGCCTCGGCTGGTGGCTGTCGAGCGACCTCGGCCGGCTGGCGGCATCGGCGGAGAGCAGCCGGCTGCTCGCCTTCCGCCTGGCGCTCGTTCTCGTCCTGGCGGTCGCGGCCGTGCTGGTGTGGCGGGCCCGCGAACGGTGGCAGCCGGCGGTGTTCCGGGCCGCGCTCCAGGGCGGCCGCACGCCCCGCGTCGGTGCCGCGAAGCGCCGCTGACACGCCGATTCCGCCGCACGGGACCCAAACGCGATAGAATCAGGAAGAGCCGCGCATGCGAACCACCTTCGACCAGATCCGCACCGCCCTCGCCTCGGCCTACCCGATCACCGTCCTGGTGAGCCCGGAGGAGGACCGCCAGGAGCAGCTGCTGCGGCGGTTCGGCGCCGGCGCCAAGCCTTCCGAGCTGCCGGTGATGGTGTGGAACTGCGTCGACGGCTTCGTCGGCCACGACGGCGACGGCCACCGCGACCCGATGGCAGCCCTCGCGTGGATCGGGGATTCCGGGCCGCGCGGGCTCTACCTCCTCAAGGACGTGGGCGAGATGCTCGGCGACCGGCAGATCCGCCGCCGGCTGCGGGACACCGCCATGAAGATCCGCAACACCGGCCGCTTCCTCTTCCTGCTGCAGCAGAATGCCGAGCTCCCGGACTCGATCAAGCCGCTGGCCTACGTGGTGATCTCGCTGTTCCCGGACGACAACGAGGTGAGGTCGCTGGTCACCGGGCTGGTCGGTGAACGGAGCTATGACCGCTCCGCCTTCGACCGGCTGCTCGCCTCGCTCAAGGGGATGTCGCTGACCGAGGCCGAGCACATGCTGCGGCGCCTCCTCGACCGCCACCGCGAGCTCGACGACGCCTTCTTCAAGGAGGTCCTCGAAGAGAAGGAGCAGATCACCCGCAAGGAGGGCATCCTCGAGTTCGTGCCGCCGGACTCCTCCATCGAGCAGCTCGGCGGCCTCGACCAGCTCAAGGAGTGGGTCGCCGAGCGCAGCACGCTCTTCATGCCGGAGGCGCGGGGCCAGGGCCTGCCGCGGCCGCGCGGCGTGCTGCTCATGGGCATCTCCGGCTGCGGCAAGAGCCTCGCCGTCAAGGTGGTGGCCAACGAATGGAAGCTGCCCCTGTTCCGGCTCGACATGAACCTCGTGTTCGCCGGCGTGCACGGCTCGGCCGAGTGGATCTTTCACCGCGCCCTCGAGGCGGTGGAGTCGGTGGCGCCCGCCATCCTCTGGATCGACGAGATCGAGATGGGCATCGCGGGCTACAACGAGGGCGAGACGGGCGCCAACACGCGCATCTTCTCGACCTTCCTGACCTGGATGCAGGAGCACCGCGCCGACGTCTTCGTCGCCGCGACCGCCAACCGCATCAACCTGCTGCCGGCCGAGATCCTGCGCAAGGGGCGCTTCGACCAGGTCTTCTTCGTCGACCTGCCCAACGAGGAGGAGCGCAAGGAGATCCTGTCGATCCATCTCGCGCGCAACGATCTCGATGCCGCGCGTTACGACCTCATCCTGCTCGCGTCCGCGACCCGCGGCTGGAACGGCGCCGAGATCGAGCAGGCGGTGGCCTCGGCCCGCATCACCGGTCACGCCCGCGGCGTCGAGGTCTCGCAGAACGACCTGCTCGCCGCCTTCGGCAAGATCATCCCGCTGTCGAAGACGATGGAGGAGCAGCTCAAGGCGATCCGCTCCTGGGCGCGAACCCGGGCCCTGCCCGCGACCCGGGTCATCAAGCCCGAGATGTGAGCGGCCCGACTGCGGTCCAGGGTATGACGCGGCTGCTGGTGGCGCCGCGTTTCGACGGCGTTCGCCTCGACGTGTTCCTCGCCGGCGCCACGACCCTCAGCCGGCGAGCCGCCCGCCGTCTGCTGGGTGACGGCCTGGTGTGGCGCAACGGGAGCGCGATCCGCGTCCAGTCCCGGACGGTCGAAACCGGCGACGTCATCGACGTGCTGCTTCCGCCGCACGAGCTCGGCGTCGAGCGCGAGCCCGCGATCGAAAGGCCCGCGGTCCTGCACCACGACCCGTGGCTGTTGGTCGCCGCCAAGCCCGCCGGCGTGCTGGCGGCGCCGGCCGAGCGCATGGCGCCGGACGAGCTCGCTTTCGACCAGCAGGTGCTGCTCGCGGTCGCTCTCGAGACCGGCCGGCGCCCGTTCCTGCGCATGGTCCACCGTCTCGATCGCACCACCAGCGGCGCGGTGCTCTTCGCGCGCTGCCGCGAGGCCCTCGCGCCGCTGAGCCGCGCCTGGAAGGAGGGCGGCGTCGAGCGCGTCTACCTCGCGGTGGTCGAGGGGCAGCCCGCGAAGGACCACGCCGAGATCGACCTGCCCATCGCCCGCGACCGCTCCCACGCCTGGCGCTTCACAACCGACCCCGGCGGCCAGCCGTCGCGGACGTTGTACCGCGTGGCCGCCCGCCTCGTGGGCGACCTGGCGCTCCTCGAGTGCCGCCTCGACACGGGACGCACCCACCAGGTGCGGGTGCACCTCGCTGCCCTCGGCCACCCCGTCCTTGGCGACCGGTTGTACGGGTCGCGGCGTGCGGACGAGGTCGGCCGCGCCCTCCTCCACGCCTGGTCGCTCGGCCTCCCCCACCCGAAATCGGGCGAACTCCTGCACGTCACCTGCCCCCCTCCCGACGACCTGAGGCCGTACATGCCGGGGGGGCTTGGACCCGAGGGTTCCTGAGGAGACGAGATTTCGGATTTGGGATTTGGGATTTCGGATTTTTCCCCCACCCGATTCAGGCTTCGAGCTTCACCGCAGTCACTCGTGCGATGTGAAGCTTCGGGCTCAAGATCAATGTGGCCTCATGAAAGGGCAATTCAGGTCACAGCGTTCGCGGCGACGCCCCTTGAGCCGTCCAAAATTCCTACGCCCTCGATCCTGAGGGGGGGGGAGCGGGTGGAAATCCGAAATCCGAAATCCCAAATCCGAAATCCGAAATGGGCGGGTGGGCGGCATTCTCAATTCCTAATTCCTCACTCCTAATTCCTCATTCTCTCCTCATCCGTTCTATACTCCCCCCGTGACCATCGGCTTCGCATATCTTTTGATTTTCCTGGGCGGCTTTACGCTCGCGCTGGTCAGCGGTTTCGCGCGACGGCTACTTCACCCGAGCGAGCTGTGCGACCACGTCGTCGTGCCCTCCCACGAGCACTTGCGGGGACTGCGCTTCCCGGCCGCCGACGTGCTCGCGTCCTTCCTCACTCTCTTCGGTCTGACGTGCCTCGTCGTGCACGGCGTCCTCGCCCTCGACCCCCTGCGCGAGGTCGCCATCGGATCGGTTGCGGGCCTGATCGGCATCGTGGCCCTCAGGTCCTGGCTGCGCACGGTGTGCAGCCCGACCGAACAGCTCGAACGCGGGTCGGCCGAGGTGCGGGTCGTGCGGGAGATCCCCGCCAGCGGCTACGGCCAGGTCGAGGTACTCCTCCAAGGCGCGCCGCTCAAGCTCGCGGCGCGTTCGCAGGACCAGCAGCCGATCCCGGCCGGATCGCTGGTCAAAATCCTCGACCGCAGCGAGTCGGTGGTCGTCGTGACGCGCGTTGCCGCGGCGCCGTGACGCTGCCGCCGCTGGTCCTCGCCAGCGCCTCGCCGCGCCGCCGCCAGCTCCTCGAGCTGCTCGGCCTGGCGATCGAGATCATCCCCGCTGACGTCGACGAGCGGCCGGAGGCCGGCGAGCTGCCCGCGGTCTTCGCCCTCCGGGCAGCGCGCGACAAGGCGCTCGAGGTCGCCGGCCGCCACCCGGAACGTCTGGTACTCGGGGCCGACACCGTGGTCGAGCTCGACAGCTCGGTTCTCGGCAAGCCCCGTTCGAGGGCCGAGGCGGCGGCGATGCTGCGCGCGCTGTCGGGCCGCGAGCACCTGGTGCACACCGCCGTCGCGCTGGCCGACGGCGAGTCGGTGCACAGCCTCGTCGACACCGCCGAGGTCCGCTTTGCCGCCCTCTCCGATCAGGCGATCGAGTGGTATGTTTCGGGTCCCGAGCCGATGGACAAGGCGGGCGCTTATGCGGTCCAGGGCCGCGGAGGCCTGTTCGTGCTCGGCGTGAACGGCTCCCCCCACACGGTGGTGGGCCTGCCGGTTCACCGCCTACCCGAGATCTTCGCCTGCCACGGGCTCGACTTCTGGGCCTACCTTTCGCCGTGAGGATCCTTCAGGCCCGGCGCGTCACGCGTCGATGGCGCCGGACTCTCCCACCTTGATCGGCTCTCCGAACTCCGCAAACGGGAAGCGGCTGAAGATGTGGTGGCCGTTGAAGTCGAGCACCCGCAGGTCCTCCACCGCCTCGAGATCGGCCGCGATGACCTCGAACGGGACGCCGTAGATCGCCCGCACGCGCTCCACCGAGACCTCGTAAGCGATGAACTTGACGATGCCCTTCTGGGCGAGCTTGCCGACGAGGCGCTCGTCGGTCAGCGCCGGGTAGGTGGTCAGGATCAGGATCGGGCCGGTCCCGGAGAACACGATGTAGGCGCGCATTCCGCCCAGGCTCAGATCATCGACCGGCTCAGCCGATCTCGCGGTCATCAAGGCCTCACGCCCGCGCGCCAACGCCCGCCCACCGTTCAGTGCTCGTAGTGGATCGCACTCCCGAGCTCTGAGAAGCTCAGGCAGTCGAAGATGTGCGGACCGTTGAAGTCGAGCACGCGCAGGTCCTTGCCGCGCTCGATATCGGCGGCGATCACCTCGAACGGCAGCCCGTAGAACTCGTGCAATCGGTCGATCGGCACCTCGTAGGCGATGAACTTGTCGATGCCCTTGCGGCGCAGCGACTCGAGGAGCGCCTCCTCGGTGATGCACGAGTACGAGGTCATCACGAGGAGGGGCCCGTTCTCGGTCAGAACCAGGTATGACCTCATGGCACCTCCTTTGAACCCGAATTTCGAAGCGGCCGGTTCGCTCTCTTCAATGTGGGTTCCGGGGGCGGGGGTCGTCAAGGGCCGAGATCACATCTCAGCCCGATTTCCCGATCCGGCCCGGTCGAGGCGCGACCCCTGATTCCCACAAACCATGGTCGTGCCGCCACATGAGGCCGGTGCTGCTCCAGGGTCAAGATGCTGTAAAACCGCTGACCGGGCGCCCGCCGGTCACTGCGCGAAGGCGGCCGCCATTCCTTCGACGACAGCGCGCGAGAAGCGCTCGCGCCACGCCGTCTGCAGGAGCAGGGCCCGATCGTCGGGGTTGGCCATGTTGCAGGCCTCGAGCAGCACCGCGTTCTGGGCCGCGGTGTAGCGCAGGACGGCCGGCACCCAGCTGCTCCGTCCCCTGAGGATCCGGTCGCGGATCGGCTCGTAGGGGTGGACGCCGATGTCGTTCGCCTCCAGGCTCGAGATGATGCTCTCGGCGAAGTAGCGCGACGAGGCCTCGACCCGCGCCTTGAAGTCCTCGCCCAGAGTCACCGTCGGGTGGTTCCGGTACTCGGCAAAGCGTCCGATCTCCCGGTGCTTCACGGTGTAGGGCCTGCTCGGCCGCAGATAGCGGGAGGGCACGTAGATCATCGCGCCGCGGACGCTCGGGTGCAGGGAGTCCGCGTGCACCGAGAGAAAGACCGTCTTGGTCCGCGGCACCTGCGGCCCGAGGCGGTTGAGGATGATGTCGTTGGTCAGGTACCAGCGCAGATGGACACCGAGGACTGAATCCTCGAGGCGGTACCTCGGACGTGTCAGCAGCTGGGCGTCCCGGTGCTGCTCGAGCCGGTCCCGCGGCGGCGGCTTGAAGCCGACCCTGCCGTGCTCGACGGTGGTCCACACCGTCGCCCGCGTGTGGCGCTCGAGGTTGGCCTTGATCCGGCACATGATGTCGTAGGCGTAGGTGGCCTCCCAGACGCCCCCTGACACCGCCCCGGTGTCGTTGCCGCCGTGGCCGGCGTCGAGCACGATGTGAACGCCCGAGAGATCGGTGGCCCGCACCACCTCGAGGAAGTGCCCGAGCTCCTCGCGGTTCTCGAGCCACGCCTGCCGCCGCGGATGGTTCGCCGGCAGGAACTCCGGCAACAGCAGGTCGAGCGGCACCTTGACCGGGTAGCCGACCGGAATGTCGGTGACGTCCCTGATTCCGGATCGGGCGGCGATCTCCATCGCCGTCTCGTTCACCTGCTCCGCCAACAGCTGGCCGGTAAAGCGCACGACCACCGCCGAGTACAGCGCCTCGCCTCTCTTCAGGCGGTAGACCGCGTACTCGCCGGCGGCATCGCGGCCGAACTCGAGCATCTGATTGGGCGGCGTCCGCTCGGGGAGAATCACCGCCGCGTCGTCCCTCGGCACCGTCGTGGGGCGGGGGGTCGGCGTGGCGACCGGTGCGACAGAGCCGAAGACGGGCAGCAGCACCGTCTCGGGAATCGAGACAGGCACCCCCCGCCGGGGACCCGATCCGGCGAGGGTGGGGTTCGCGCGCTCGAGAGCCGCCGCACGTCCCGCCGAACCGGTGAACAGCTCGGCGAGCCAGCTCCAGCTCTCCTCGCCGCCGCCGAACGGATCCAGGACCCAGTGCTGCCAGCCGTCGGCGGTGCGGGTGTCGGCCGGGAAGAGCCGCCGCACGGCATCGAGGCGGAGCTCCGGCCGAAGCGCCGCGACCGGGATCAGGACCGGGCGATTGCGTTCCGGCGAGCGCAGGTTGTCGTTGGCGCCGCGCAGGAGCCGCGTGCCGCCCGAGTCCCCCAGGTAGCGCCGGGACAGCGCGATCCACCCGTCCCCGGGCATCGGCATCACCTCGAGCAGCGGCCGGCCGCCGCGCTCCCAACGGATCGTCCCGTGTGGGGGGAAGGCGATGTCGAGGCCCTGCGGCGCGCCCTCCTGCACCCAGGCGGTGGCCGCGCCCAGCGCCATCACCGCCAGCAGCACCGTCACGGGCCACGGGCGCCTGGCCCCAGCGGGGTCGGGCAGGCCGCGCTCCTCGGAGCGCAGGCGTCGGAAACTCATCCGCGACGCGCTCGCCTCATGGAGGTTGCCGCGACCTCCAGACCCGATCGACCGATGAGCCCCACCGTGTCCCGGTTCAGCAGGCGCGCCGAATACTCGGGCACGCCCCGTGAGGCAGCCCGATGGTAGCACGTCGATCCCGACCCGACACTCCGGCGGCGCCGCTTGGAGAAGACCTCCGCGGCCGCCTCGATGAGCGTACGCGCGAGCTCGAAGAGTGCGAGGCCGGGCTGCGCCGGCTCGAAGAGCAGGGCGCGCGATTCCTCGCCGCGGCCGCCCACGCGGTGGTCAACCCGCTCACCATCGCCACCAGCTACCTCGAGCTCGTGCTCTCCGATCTCGACGACGGCCTGTCCGACGATCAGCGCGCGTTCATCCGGGCGGCTCACGACGCCACACGCAGGATGCGGCTGCTCATCGACGAGCTGATTGAGCTGGCATCCCTGGAGACCGGCGCCGCGGCGATCCGCCAAGTCGCCGTCCCGTGCACCGAGCTCGTCCAGGCCGTGCTTCAGACGCTGCAGGCCGAAGCCGCCTTGAGCGGGGTGACCGTGACGTGCGGGCTCGACCCGGCGCTCCCGCCCGCCGCGGCCGACGCGGTCCGGCTCGAAAGAGCCCTGCGGCGCCTGCTCGAGCGCGCGATTCGGGTCACGCCGGAGGGAGGCGCGGTCG
The DNA here is from genome assembly GCA_035466375.1 of Chondromyces sp. Lineage (GTDB taxonomy): Bacteria > Acidobacteriota > Thermoanaerobaculia > Thermoanaerobaculales > Sulfomarinibacteraceae > Sulfomarinibacter. Next base: position 946 of record DATIVB010000314.1, on the reverse strand, counting down.
AGCTCGGCACCTCGGTCGAGGACGGCGGGCTGTCGATCCGTGTCAGTGATGCCGGCGACAAGCTCAGCGCCAAGCAACGAACGGAAATCTTCGACCCGGTGGTCCAGCTCGGCGCCGGCCCCGGCGAGCGCTCGCAGGGGCTCGCGCTGGCGGTGGCTCAGCGCCAGGTCAGGGCCTGCGGCGGCGCCCTGGAGGTGGCGGACCGCCCGGGCGCCGGCTCGACCTTCACGATCCGGCTTCGGCTCGCTTGATTCGGCGGGAGGGATGGTGTGTCATCCTGCACCATGACCAGCCTCGAGTACTTCTCCGCCCATCTCGAAAGCTACCTCGACGAGCTGCGCGATCTGACGGCGATCGAGAGCCCGACCGGCGACCTCGGCCGGTTGGAGCGGGCGTCCGACTTCCTCTCCGAGCGCCTGGCGCCCGTCGCCGACCTCGAGCGCGAGCGGCTTCCGGACCACGGCACCCTGCTGCGCGCCACCCGCGAAGGGCCGGGCTGCCGGGTGCTCCTGCTCGGCCACTACGACACCGTGTGGCCGGTCGGCTCGTGGCCCGATCCGTGGCGTGTGGAGAACGGGCGCGCGTACGGCCCCGGCGTGTACGACATGAAGGGCGGTGTGCTCTTCATCGTCTGGCTGCTCCGCTACCTCTCGGACCAGGGCGTGCTCCACCCCCACATCGAAGCGCTGTTCAACCCTGACGAAGAGATCGGGTCGCCGGGCAGCCGCTCCGCGATCGAGGAGGCCGCGCGGCGCGCCGACGTCGTGCTGGTGCTCGAGCCCACCAACCTCGAGGGCAGCCTCAAGCTGGCGCGCAAGGGCTCCGGCGAGTACGTGTTGACGATTCACGGCCGCTCCAGCCACCAGGGGGTCGCTCCGGAGCAGGGCGTCAACGCGGTCGTCGAGGCGGCCCACCAGGTCATGGCACTGCTCGAGCTGCAGGACCT